>JAPOPO010000034.1 GCA_026712885.1 Rhodospirillales bacterium
ATTCCGCCACGACGAGATCCGCGACTGGTACGGCAACGTCCGCCTCGACCACGGCTATGCGCTGACCATCGCCGCCGCCCAGGGGCTGACCGTGGACCGGGCGTTCCTGCTGGCCGACGACCGGCCGGCGCGGGAGACCATTTACCCGGCGGTGACGCGCCACCGCGACGCGCTCGACGTCTATGTCAACCGCGCCCCGCTGGCTCTCGACGTGGCCGACCGCAGGGCGGACAGCGACCGGGAGGCGCCGGTCACCGACGGCGAGATCAGGGCGCATCTGGCGGAGCGCTGGTCGCGGTCGGCGCCCAAGGAGGCGGCGCTCGACTACGTGGGGGACCGGGACTGGGAGGACCTCGCCGAGGGAGCGCGCCGGAGCCACGCCGGCGGCGGCGGAGATACGGATGGCGTCCGTGCCGCCGCGAACGACAACGCGCTGTCACGCATTGCGCGCGACGTGCAGCGCACGGCCTTCGCGTGGCGCCATGCCGCGGCGGTCGACGCCTTCGCCGCCGGCCGGCAGGAGGTGGTGGCGGCGTGGGACGAGCTGCGCGAGAGGACACGCGCGGACGGCGACGCGGTGGCCTTGAGCGATCCCTATCGCGAGACCCTGAACCGCCATGCGGCACTGCTGAGACAGGCCGACCCCTTCCGGGCGCGCCCCGAGGCCTTCGCCTCGCTTCTGGCCGAGCGCGCCCGCATCGGGCGCGGCGACCTCGAAGAATTCAAGACGCTGCACGAACGCGCCCGCCGCCACCGCCGCGCCGCGACCATGCGGCAGTCTCATCGCACCAGGCGGGCGGTCGAACGGCAAGTGTCCCCGGCGGAGACACGCGAGGACGTGCGGCCCGCGCACGTGGAGACCGTGGAGGCGGCCTCGCTCGTTCCGCCCGACTGGCTCGAATCCGTCCCGCCTCCGACCGACGAGGAACATGCCGAGGCGGCGTGGGAGGCGCACGAGGCCCTGGCGCCGCCTGCCCCGGAGCCCCCGAAGCCGGACTGGCGATCCGCCTGGGAGCCGGTGATAGGGGAGTGGAACGCGCTGATCGACCGTGCCCGGCAGTCAGGCACGATCGCCTTCTACATGAAGGGCTATTCGGAATTGATCCCGCGCATCCGGGCGCTCACGGAGAACCCGGACGTTCCGGCCGACAGGCGGGAGTCTCTGGTCCCGTTGCTGGAGAGTCACGAGCGCCACCTCACGGCGCGCAAGCGGGTGGAGGACTTCCTCGATGCCGCCGAGCGGCACAGGCACCGGCGCAACGCTCTCGAGCAGCCTTCGGACGAGACCGGAGTGGCGGTCACGCAGGCGCCCGGCTATGGCAGGTGGAGAAAGACGGCCGACCGCCTTCTGCGGGAAGGCAAGGCAATCCTCGCCGACCGCATCTGCGGTCCCCATCTCGACCGCATCTCCTCGGTCCGCGAGCTCGCGGAGGTGCGGGTCTCCAGCCTCGGCGAGACCATCCGCGACGACGCCCGGGAGCTGGCGGAGGCCGAACGGGAGGCGCGAGAGCGGCGACGGCTGAACCGGGAGCTGGCCCGTTTCAGGTTCGCGGCGGACGCCGGCGCGGTGGCGCAACCGGACCCGCCGCCGGCCGCCGACGACGAAGACACGCGGGCGGACAAGCTGCTTTGGCGGCTTCGCCGGATCCACGACTGGGACGGGCGCCTGGCGGAGACCGAGAGGCGGGCCGCGATCGCAGCCGCGACGCGGGCCTCCCTGGAGGGCTGGGAGAGCCTTCGGGATCGCTGGAACGTGCAAGTGGACCACGCCGGGCGAGAGGGCGTCCACGTCATCTACACCGCCGAGTACGAAACTCTGTACAGGGAACTTCAGTCTCTCGTCCGCCGCGATCCCCACTTGCCCCAAGAGGTCCGCTCGGAGATCGACCGCGTGATCTACGCGGTTGGCGCGGCGGAGAGAACTCGTGACCACGTCGTGCAGCACGGTGCTGCCATTGCGGCTAGGCTGGCCCGCCGCCGCGAGATGCTGGACTCCGCGTGGTCGTGGGACAAGCGTGCCTTCGTGGACCGCGAACACTACGGCGCGTGGAGGCGGCACACCGAGAAGGCGGTGGAAGCCGCCGAGAGCCTGCTGTCCGAACCGAAGGGCTACGGCGTCCACCTCCAGGGTCTGAGCCG
>JAPOPO010000183.1 GCA_026712885.1 Rhodospirillales bacterium
CGTCGATGTGAGGGCCGTCCCAGTTGCCGAAGCAGACGTGGAGGCGGACCTTCTCCGCCGGGATGTCGGCGACGGCCACGTTGAGCGACCTGATGTGCAGCGCGACCCGCTCCAGGAACTCGTCGAGCGGGCGGTCCTGGAACATGAACTGGCGCTCCATGGCGAGGTCGGGCGCGTCGATCTGCAACAGGTGGCCCGATCCCACGATCGCGTCGTACTCCTTCTTGAGCTCGTGGCCGAGCGCCATGACGTAATCCTCGTCGCGCGGATAGTCGGGATTGTCCTCGGCCCGCAGCATGGTGGTCGACACGATGCCGGGCGAGGCGGCGGTCATGAAGGTCTCGGCGAAGCCGCCGGCCGCGCGCTCGAGCGATGCCGCGAAGTGGTCGAGCTCGAAGGTCACGTCGGCAAGATCGGGCTCGTACTCGATCGCGGTCTGCGCCTGCGGTGCGTTGAAGACCTTCGGCCGTTCCTTGTCCCGGCTCCAGGTGCGCTCGGTGAACATCTGCGCGTAGCCGGGGAACTTCACCATGTCGGTGAGCATCTTGCGCTGGGACTCGCCGCCGAAACCGGACATGCGCTGGGGCACGTAGGTCTGGAAGCCGACCCGGGATTCCTCGCCGTCGTTGCCGATGTCGACGCCGCTTTCGAGCTGCTTGGCGACGACCCAGTCGATGCCGTCGGCGACCGCCTGGGCGAAGGCGGTCTGGTCGATGGCCTCGCCCTGCTCGCGCTTGATGAGCAGCGTCTCCAGGGCCGGCGGGCGGGGCAGGCTGCCGGCGTGGGTGGTGAGCATGCGGTCTTCGCTGGTCAACATGGGTGCGCCTCCCGTCGGTTCCGCTACGTCTGCCGAGTGTCGCGGGCCGCTCGCGGGGACGCAACCGGCACGTTCCCAGGCATTCCGCCCTTGCGGCTACGTGCGATTTCTTTCTAATGGACCGTTCTCAGGGAGCGCAAAGGGGGACGACCGTGAGCAGTCCATACACGCTGGTGATCCGCGGCGGCACGGTCGTGGACGGCACGGGCGGCGAGCCCCGCGAGGCGGACATCGGGATTGCCGACGGCCGGGTGGCGGCGGTCGGGCCCAATCTCGCCTCTGGCGACGAGGAGATCGACGCCCGCGGCAAGATCGTCACGCCGGGCTTCATCGACCCCCACACCCATTACGACGCGCAGGCCACCTGGAGCAGCCAAATCACGCCGTCCTCATGGAACGGCGTCACGACGGCGATGATGGGCAACTGCGGTGTCGGCTTCGCGCCGTGCCGGCCCGACCAGCGGGAGACGCTGGTGGAGTTCATGGAGGGCGTCGAGGACATCCCCGGCGCGGTGCTGGACGAGGGGCTGCCCTGGACCTAGCAGAGCTTCGAGCAGTTCATGGATGCGCTCGAGGCCAGGCCCTACGACCTCGATATCGCGGCGCAGGTACCGCATTCGCCGGTGCGGGTCTTCGTCATGGGCCAGCGGGGCGTCGAGCGCGAACCCGCGACCGAGGCGGACAACGCGGCGATGGCGGAACTCGCGGCGGCGGGCATCCGCGCCGGCGCCCTCGGCTTCTCGACCTCGCGCACGCTCAACCACAAGACGCTGGACGGCCGCCCCATCCCCACGCTGACCGCGGCCGAGGACGAGCTCACGGCCATCGGTGCCGCCATGGGGAGCGTCGGCGCCGGCTGGTTGCAGGTGATCTCCGATTTCGTCGACCTCGACGAGGAGTTCGCCATGCTGCGGCGGGTGGTCGAGCGCTGCCGGCGGCCCTTGGCGATCACGATCCTGCAGGTCGACCGCGCGCCCGATGGCTGGCGCCGCATTCTCGACCATATTGCCGAGGCGAATCGCGACGGCCTGCCGATCATCGGTCAGACGCTCACACGCGCGACCGGCGTCCTGCTCGGCTTCGAGATTTCAATTAATCCGTTCTCCGGGCGGCCGAGTTGGGAGGCGATCGCCCATCTGCCGCTCGCGAAGAAGCTGGAGACTCTGCGGCAGCCTGCCTTCCGCGCCCGCCTCTTCGCCGAGGAATGCGCCAATGCGTCCCTCGCCCGTCGCGTCTCCAGTTGGGACCGGCTTTACCCGCTCGGCACGCCGCCGAACTACGAGCCGACCGACGAGCAGAGCGTCGCCGCCATCGCTGCGCGCGAGGGGAAGACGCCCGAGGATGTCGCCTACGACTACCTGCTGGAGCGGAACGGCAAGGCGCTGCTCTATCGGCCCGTCAGCAACTACAGCGAGGGCTCGCTCGACGCCGTGGGCGAGATGCTGCGACACCCGAACACGCTGGTGAGCCTCGGCGACGGCGGCGCCCACGTGGGCATGCTGTGCGATGCGAGCGCGTTTACCTACATGCTGAGCCACTGGGTCCGCGACCGGGCGACGGGCGAGCGGATGTCGCTCCCCTGGGCGGTCAAGCGCATGACCCGCGACAACGCGCTGGCTTTGGGTCTCGACGATCGCGGGCTGCTCCGGCCCGGCTACAAGGCCGATCTCAACGTGATCGACTACGACCGGCTCACGCTGCACTGCCCCGAGCCGGTCTACGACCTGCCGGCCGGCGGGCGGCGCCTGATCCAGCGGGCCGAGGGCTACGTGGCGACGGTGGTCGCCGGCGCCCCGGTCTATCGCGACGGCGAGGCGACCGGCGCGCTGCCCGGCCGCCTGCTGCGCGGCCCGCAGCCCGGCCCGCAGGCGGGGGCCGCCGCGTAAGGACGGCGGGAGCGGTCCGCCGCTATGCGGCGGCGCTCGCGACCTCGTGCGTGAACTGATCCGTCTCGGTGGAGCCCGCCATGGCGGCGGTCGAAGCGGCCCCGCCTGAAATCGCCATGCTCACGGCGTCGAAGTAGGCGGCACCCACCTCGTGCTGGTGCCGGGTCGCCGTGTAGCCCGCGGCCTCGGACGCGAACTCCGCCTCCTGCAGCACCGAGTAGGCGGCCATGCCGTGATCGCGGTAGCCCCGCGCGAGCTCGAACATGCCGTGGTTCAGGCTGTGGAAGCCCGCGAGCGTGACGAACTGGAACTTGTAGCCCATGGCGCCGAGCTCGCGCTGGAAGCGGGCGATCGTCCCCTCGTCGATATTGGCCCGCCAGTTGAACGAGGGCGAGCAGTTGTAGGCGAGCATCTTGCCCGGGAAGTGGCGGTGGATCGCCTCCGCGAAGGTCCGCGCCTGGCCGAGGTCGGGGGTCGAGGTCTCCATCCACAGCAGGTCGGCATAGGGCGCGAAGGCGCGGCCGCGGGCGATGCAGCGCGCCATGCCCTCGCCGTCGCGCAGACGGTGGAAGCCTTCCGGCGTGCGCTCCCGGGTGATGAAGGGGCGGTCGCGCTCGTCGATGTCGCTGGTAATGAGCTTGGCGCTGTCCGCGTCCGTCCGCGCGAGGATCAACGTGGCCGTGCCGCAGACGTCGGCCGCAAGCCGCGCCGCGCTGAGGTTGCGGATGTGCGCCTGGGTCGGGATCAGCACCTTGCCGCCCATGTGGCCGCACTTCTTCTCGGACGCGAGCTGGTCCTCGAAGTGAATGCCGCCGACGCCGGCCTCGATGTAGGCCTTGGCGATTTCGAAGGCGTTGAGCGGCCCGCCGAAGCCGGCCTCGGCATCCGCCAGGATCGGGGCGAACCACTCCGTGGTGCCGAAGCCATCGACGCTGTCGATCTGGTCGGCGCGCTGCAGCGCACGGTTGATGCGCCGCGCGAGCGCAGGCCCGCTGTCGGCCGGGTAGAGGCTCTGGTCCGGGTAGGTCTGGCCTGCGCCGTTGGCGTCCGCCGCCACCTGCCAGCCCGAGAGGTAGATCGCCTTGAGGCCCGCGCGCACCATCTGCACGGCCTGGCCGCCGGTCATTGCGCCCAGGGCGTGGACGTAGTCCTCGGTGGTGAGCAGATGCCAGAGCCGGTTGGCGGCGTGCTCGGCGAGTGAGTAACGGACCGGCAGCGTCCCGCGCAGCGCTACCACCTGGTCGACGCCGTAGTCGCGGCGAATGCCTGCGAAGCGTCCGCCAGGGGCGTCGTTGATCTGGGACTCCATCGATCTCGCACTCATCTCATTCTCCTTCAATCGGCGCTCTCGCCGTCATGGATGGCATTAAGAACTGCGTAAGCCGGAAGCGTCAGGAAGTCGGGGAAGCCATTGCCGGTCCCGACCCGGGTGAAGAGGGCAACCGCCTCGTCGAAGTGCCCCGCCTCGTAGCGGTCCTCGCCGAGTGTTTCCCTGAGGGCAGCGACCTCCTCGGCCACCATCCGGTCCATCAGCGCCCAGTCGACCGTGCCGCCGCCCGCAAGCCGCGCGCCGTGGCGCAGACATTGCCAGATCTGGGCACGGCTGATCTCGGCGGTGGCCGCGTCCTCCATCAGGTTGTAGAGGGGCACGGCGCCGCGACCGGCGAGCCACGCCTCGATGTACTGGATCGCGACGCGGATGTTGCTGCGCAGCCCCTCTTCGGTGAGCTCACCCTCGGGGACTGCGAGCATATCGGCCTCGGTCACGGTCACGTTGCCGAGTTGCCGCGACACCTGGTTGGCTTCCGGCATCAACCGGTCGAAGACCTCGCGCGCGACCGGCACGAGCCCGGGATGGGCGACCCAGGTGCCGTCGTGGCCGTCGCCGGCCTCGCGCTCCTTGTCCGCGCGGACCTTGCCGAACGCCTGCTCGTTCGCCGCATCGTCGCCCTTGATGGGGATCTGCGCCGCCATGCCGCCCATGGCGTGGGCGCCGCGCCGGTGGCAGGTCTTGATCAGGAGCCGGCTGTAGGCGCGCATGAAGGGC
>JAPOPO010000536.1 GCA_026712885.1 Rhodospirillales bacterium
CCATCGACCTCGAGACCCTGAAGGCCTTCGCCGTGACCACCGACACCGCGCGCCAGGTGGCGGTGTGGGAACAGGTCAAGGACCAGGGCTACCGGCCCACCGGCTGGCAGATCAAGCGCATGCTCACCGATGACCGCATCCCCGCCGGCGCCGCACTCGCCCGCTACGTCGGCGTAGACGCCTACGAGGCGGCAGGCGGTCCCGTGCTGCGCGATCTCTTCGCCGACGAGCACGAGAACGGCGTCTGGCTGGAAGACCCGGCGCTGCTGATGAAGCTCGCCCTGGACCGGCTTCAGGTCGCGGCGGACGAGCTGGCGACTCGCTGGAAGTGGGCCGAGGCCCGCCTCGACGTCGAGTGGTCCGACCTGGCCCGTTTCGGGCGCGTGCGTCCCACCCCGGCCGAGCCCACCGACGAGGAGAAGGCCGAGATCGAGCGGCTGCACACCCGGCACGACGAGCTCGTCAACATGGACGAGGACGCGTGGACCGACGAGCTGATCGAGGAGGCGGAGGCCATCGAGCCCCGCCTCGAGCAGATCCAGGACGCCGTCAAGGCCCGCGCCGTGTTCAGGCCCGAGGATATCGCCATCGCGGGCTGCATCGTCACGGTCGGCAACGACGGCACGTTGCAGGTCGTGAACGGCCTGGTGAAGCCCGAGGACATGCCGGCCACCGACACCGGCGCCTCGGAAGCCTCTGGCCATGACGATGGCGAGCAGCACGACAGCCAACAGGCCACCTCAGGCATAACCGGACCCTCGATCTCCGGCCCGGCCATGCCGCCCGCGCGGCCCGACCCGGAGGCCGAGGCGCGCAAGGAAGCCGGTGTCGGCATCGGACTCGCCGACGATCTCCGCGCCATCCGCACCGCCCTGGTGAAGGCCCGCCTGGCGGAGGACTTCGGGGCGGCCTTCGACCTCATGCTCTTCCAGATGGGACGCGCGGTGTTCACCCCCGGCTATCACGACCACGCGCTCGACATCGCGGTGCGCGAGACCCCGGACCGCCCGCCGCTCCGCGTCAACGACGACGCCTTCGGCGATTGGAGCCCGGGCGAGGCCATGCTGGCCGACCGCTCCTCGCTCCCCTTCGACTGGCTGGAGATCGAGGACCGCCAGGAGTCCTTCGCGGCGCTTCGCGCGTTGCCCGAGGCTGACAAGCGGCGTCTGTTCGCCGCCTGCGTCGCCCGCACGGTGAACGGCCAGCTCGCGTTCGAGGCGGACGCCCGGCCCGAGCTCGAAGCCACCGTCGCCAGGCTCGACATCGAGTTCGCGGCGCACGTCCGGCCGACCGCCGAGATGTTCTGGTCGCGCGTCCGCAAGGACCGGATGCTGTCCGTCGCCCGCGAGGTCCTCGGCGTGGAATGGGCGCACGCCCACCGCAAGGACAAGAAGGCGGTGCTGGCCAGCGCGATGGAGACCGCTTTCGCCAAGTCCGATTCACCTCCGCTCGGCGTCACGAAGGAGGGCCACGCCGCCGCGCTCGCCTGGGCGCCGCCCGGTTTCGGCGCCTTCGACTCGGGTCACGTCGACGACGAAGATGCGGCCCCGCCCGAGCCGGAAGCGGCGACCGCGGACCAGCCGTCCCAGGACGCGGCAGCTTCGGACGAACCGCAGTCCGGCGCCCGGCAGGAGGCCACGGAGGAGCAGCCCGAACCGGCCGCCGACGCCCGAGCTCCCGAGGGCGGGACGCCCGATATGGCCGATGCGAAACCGGCTGCGCCGTCCGAACCGTCCAACGGCGCACCTGACGGGGAAGCCATCGCCCCTACCGGTCACGACGCGATCGACGCCATGAACGCGATTCCCGTCGCGGGCGGCGGACCCAGAGTGATCGTGAACACCGTGGCCTTCGAGAACGGTGGTGACGACAACGGCGATGCGTCCACGGAAGACGTCCCGCCCGTGCCGCCGGTTCCGGGCAACGGCCACGATACCGCCAGCGTGGGCGCCGGGGACGGACTCGAGATCCCCGCCTTCCTGCGCCGCTCATAGCCGCCGCGTCACTTCCCTGCGCCCCGCCGATCCGCGGCCCTTGGGTCTCCGGCCCTCGGGTCCGTTCGGCGGGGCGCCCTTCCGTCCACCGCTTTCACGGGAGACCACCGCCATGACCCA
>JAPOPO010000537.1 GCA_026712885.1 Rhodospirillales bacterium
ATTCCGCCACGACCGCCAGGTCAGATGGTGCGGCTGAGAGGACTCGAACCTCCACGGGGTCGCCCCCACAGCGCCCTCAACGCTGCGCGTCTACCAGTTCCGCCACAGCCGCAAGACACCCAAGCTCGAAGAGCGGGCGGGGCGGAGAAAACAAGGTAAGGCAGCGCCTTGTCAAGCCACCATTGGCAGCGGGTTACGAGCGGCCGCGGCGGCCGGCGCCGGCCTCGGGCTTGAACGGGCGGGCAAGCAGGCCGCCGACCGCGTCCTCGATCGAAGCGCCCCGGTGCAGCACCGCGTGAACCGCGCCCGCGATCGGCATCTCGACCCCGAGGCCGCCGGCCATCGTCATGACGGCCGGAGCGCTCGTCACGCCCTCCGTCACGGCTTCGCGTGCGCCGAGCACGGTGCTCGGCTCGGC
This sequence comes from Rhodospirillales bacterium, assembly GCA_026712885.1. Lineage (GTDB taxonomy): Bacteria > Pseudomonadota > Alphaproteobacteria > UBA828 > UBA828 > WTGU01. The sequence continues at coordinate 419 of JAPOPO010000537.1, forward strand.
GCCGGCGCCCAACGCGCGGCCGAAGCTGAAGTTGCGCGACTCGTCGCTGGTGCAGGTCAGCACGAGATCACCCAGGCCTGAGAGTCCGGCGAGGGTCTCGGGCCGCGCGCCCTTGGCGGCGGCAAGCCGCGTGAGCTCGGCGAAGCCGCGCGCGATGATGGCGGCGCGGGCGTTGTCGCCGAGGCCCCGGCCGATGGTGATGCCAGCAGCGATCGCAATGACGTTCTTCACCGCGCCGCCGATCTGCACGCCTGTCAGATCGTCCGTCAGATAGGGGCGGAAGGCCGGGCCGCCGAGGGCATCCACCACTGCCGCACCCAGGCGCGCGTCCTCACAGGCGAGAGAGACTGCGGCGGGGAGGCCCTTGGCCACTTCTCGTGCAAAGGTGGGGCCGGAGAGAGCGGCGAGCGGTAGCCCCGGCGCCACGCGGCGTACGGCGTCGCTCAACAGCGCGCCGGTCCGGCGCTCGATCCCTTTGGCGCAGAGTACGCAGGGCGGCAGGGACTCTGCGGACTCGACCAGCTCCTCCGTGATGGCCGCGAGATTCTGGGCCGGAGTCACCAGCAGCAGGAGATCGGCGTCCGCTGCTTCGCTCAGGTTGTCGGTCGCCCGAATTGCGGGTTCGAGAGGGACGCCCGGCAAGAAGCGCCTGTTCTCGTGGTGGTCGTTGATGGTGTCGGGGACGTCCGGCTCGCGCGCCCAGAGCGTCACCGTGCGGCCGGCGCGCGCCGCCACCGATGCGAGCGCCGTGCCCCACGCACCGCCGCCGATCACGCTAATGCGCTTCATAGTGCCGTACCGGCCACCCGGTTTCCGTATCCCATGGCGCTCAGTGTAGCGGACGCCGCCGAGTCGAGGGCACTACGCTGCGACAGACGCCGCGAGGTGCGGAGCGTACAATCTGCCATTGTCCGAATTGCGGACCACGGGCGGGGGAACGGCGCATGGAGCACCTGACGTGCATCTGACGTACACGAGGGCGCGACTCGGGTGCCTGCTCGTCGTTGCGGTCGTGTTGGTGGCGGCGACGGCGGCGGCTTCAACGAGCGAGGCCGATGCACCCTTTGCGATGTTGGATATCCTTGGCGGAAGCTTCGAGATGGGCGATGTCGACGGCCGGCCGGACGAGGCGCCCAGGCCGGCCACAGTCACACCGTTTCGACTCATGCTCTTCGAGGTGACGAACGCCCAGTTCGCCGCCTTCGTCGCCGAGACCGGGCACGTCACCGATCCCGAGCGCCGCGGCTTCGGCTATGTCTGGCCGGGACGCTGGATCAAGGTGCCGGGCGCCGACTGGCGGCACCGCAGCGGGCCGGCCTCGAATCCCATCGGTCTCGACGAGCATCCCGTGGTGCAGGTGAGCTGGCAGGATGCCCGCGCCTTCTGCCGCTACCACGGGCTCCGTCTGCCGAGCGAGGAGGAGTGGGAGTTCGCCGCGCGCGGCACGGACGGGCGCATCTTCCCCTGGGGCGATGTGGCGCCGGACGAGGTCGGCGCCAGGCGCGCGAACTACGGCACCAACAAGTGCTGCGCGGCGGACATGACCGACGGCTACCACGAGACCGCGCCCGTCGGCTCCTATCCCGCCGGCGCCTCGCCCTTCGGGCTTCACGACATGGCCGGTAATGTCTGGGAGTGGACGTCCA
>JAPOPO010000321.1 GCA_026712885.1 Rhodospirillales bacterium
CCACCTACGACGCCGGTGACGACTACACCGTCGACGCGGACGCCGGCACGGTGACGCGGGTAGTCGGCGGCGCAATCGCCGCGGACGCCACGCTCAAAATCGCCTACTCCGCGCTGGACCTGAGCAAGGTGACCGCCGCGGATATAGCCGGCGTCGCGGCCGAGGGGACCGGCGCCCACGCGTTGCCCGGATCGGTCGCCACCGGCGCGAAGCCGAAAATATTGTGCGCGCCGGGTTACTCCGACGACGACGCCGTGCGCACGGCCATCCTGTCGGCCGCTGAGCAGCTGCTGGGCGTGGCGATCGTCGAGTCCAAGAACACAACCGACGCGGCGGCGATCACCGACGCGGGTGCGCTGGCCAACAAGCGCGCGTTCATGATCGATCCCGACGTGGTCGTGGCCTCCGGCGCCGGCACCGCGACCGTGCCCGGCTCCGCCGCCGCGGTCCTGGCCTTCTTGTCCGCCGACAACGATCCGGCGGGTTACGGCGTGCACAGGAGCCCGAGCAACCGCCTCGTGCCGGGCGTGCTGGGCACCGCCCGCAACATCGGCGTGTCCATCGGATCGCGCACGTCGGCGGCCAACCAGCTCAACGCCGCCAAGGTCAACACGTTCGTCAACCTGCGCGGCTGGCGCCTGTGGGGCGGGCGCACGCTGAGCCCGACCGCGGAGTTCGACCAGGTCAACGTGCTGCGCACCGACGACCGCATTCAGGAGGCGTTCATAGAGCATCATCTGGAAGCGGTGGACCAGGGGATCGACCGGGGGTATCTGGATTACGTCGCCAACGGCGTGTCCGCCACCCTGCGCGAGATGCGCCAGAACGGAGAGATCGTCGACGGCGAGGCATGGGTCGACCCGGAGCGCAACACGCCCGAGTCCATCGCGGCCGGACGGGCGGTGTGGGCCTACGATTACGCGCCGGTGTACGCCGCCCAGACGCTGAGCTTTTACGTGTCGATCAACAACGGCTACCTGTCCCAACTCCTGAATGAGGACGCCTGATGCTGCGCGGACGCCTCAAGAACATCAATCTGATCGTGGTCGGGCGCGGCTACGCGGGCGACGTCGCCGAATTCGATCCGCCGAAGCTGGCGCTCGCCATGGACGAAGATCGCCCGGGCGGGCTGGATGCCGCGGTGAAAATCCCCATGGGCATGGAACCGCTCATGACGTCGTTCACGATGCTGTCGGTGGACGGCGCGCTGATGCGGCGCTGGGGTCTCGGCGCCGGGCAGCGCACGCCGCTTGAGCTGCGCGGGGCGCTGGAAGGCGACGGCGGAATCGTCCAGCCGGTCGTCTATGCGCTGGAGGGCGACGTCAGCGAAGTGGATCCCGGCACGTGGAAGCCGGGCGAGAAGACCAACATCAAGTACACGGTGGAGTTGCGCTACTACAAGCTCACCGTCGGGGGCGTGGTCGAACACGAAATCGACATCCCCAACATGATCCGGATCATCGGCGGCGTGGATCAGCTTGCCGCCCAAAGAGAGGCACTGAACCTGTGAGCAAGTACGCCGCCCCCAAGCCGACCACGGTGACGCTGCGCCATCCCGTCGAGGTGGATGGCGTCGAGAACGCGATCCTGAAGATGCGCCCGCCCCGGGCGCGGGATTCCGCGGACGCGCAGCGCGCGGCCGCGCACCCGAGCGAGGTCGAGGTCAGGCTCTTCGCCAACTTGTGCGAGGTGTCCGAGGACATCATCGGCGCCCTGCACATGGTGGACTACGTGCGGATCCAGAGTACGTACGCGGACTACATGGAGGGGGTGCGCCCTCCTACACTATAGGCGCCGGGCCCGCTCTTTGGGTGGGCCGCGCCGCGCGTTCGCTGCCGGGCACCCGCGCGTTGCGCCACGCCATCGCGTTTCTCGCCCACACGTTCCATACGCCGATCGGGGACCTCCACGACATGCCGCTGGCCGATCTGGCGGGCTGGATGGAGGAGGCGAGGGCGATATGGCGGGCCAAGACACCGCAGCAGTGAGGTATCGAATTCCGCTTGATCCGGACCTCGAGAAGCCTCAACGAGGTATCGATCGGCCCGCCGGCGGCGGCTCCCTGGTCGCTGAAACGGTATCGATTTCAGATGGCCATCGAACCTCGAAGAAAGGATCGGGGCGCCCGCCGGCAGGCGGAGGTATCGAAACGGGGGTCAGAGCCCCAGCAAATCTTCGGGGTTCCGCGAGGTGATTGAATCATGAGCGACAATATCCGGGTCGGGCTCGTGGTGGCCGGCACCGTCGACAAATCGATGGTCAGGACCGTAGCGCAGACGGGGCGCTACGGCAAGCAACTGACGGACACATTCAAGACGGCGAACAAACAGTTCGCGGCAACCGGCGACGTGCTCAAGTACCAGAACCGGATCGAGAAGCTGAACCGCCAGGTTGTGGTGGCGACGGGCGACACCTCGAAGCTCAACCGCAAGATTCACGAGAAGACGTTGCAGCTGCGCAAGTCCGAGAACCTCATGCGAAAATACGGGCTGTCGGTGCGCAACGCGGGGACGGAACACCGGCGCCTGCAACGGGACCTCGATCGCACCGCCAGGGGCATCCAGCGGGTCGATCGCCACGCCGGCGCGGTGGAGCGATTCCGCCGCGCCAGATACGGGCTCGCCGCGGTGGGCGGCGCCCTGTATGGCGCGAGCCGTTTCGTGGGCGCTGCGCGCGAGGATCAGCGCACGGGCCAGCGGCTCGCCACCGTGATGGGCGGAGAGGTCGGCGCGGCGCACTCGGCGGCGGGCCGGGAGGTGGCCTGGGCGCGCGCCCAGGCGTTCGGCGACGCGCCGCTGATCGCCTCCGCGCAGGATCTGCTCTCGGCCCAGTACAGTCTGCGGTCGGCGGACAACACGCTCACCGCGGATGAGGCTCGGGTGGGCGCCGCGGTCGCCCATCGCCTCGCCACCGTGCTGGGCGGAGGCGACGAGGACACCGCGGCGCTGCTGGCCACGGTGAACAACACGCTCGGCGGATCGATATCCGATTCGATGTCGGAGAGCCTGCCGAAAATCGCGGAGCTGCTGAATGCGACCGTGAGCAAATACCAGATTCAGGACCTGCCCCAGCTCGGCGAGGCGTTGAAGATGACCGCGGCCACGGCATCCCAGCGCGGCGTGTCGCCCCAGGAGCTGCTGGCCATGGTGGGCACGGTGAGCAGCGGCGGCCTGACCGGCAGCATGGGAGGCACCGCGGTAAACGAGATGCTGGCGCGGCTGCCGGCCGCGGCCGAAAAGCTCGGCGTGCGGGTCGCCACCGATGCCGCCGGCCGATTGGACGCGCTGGGCACGCTGGGCCGAATCCAGACGGCGTTGCCGGCGCAACTTCAGGCGCGCGGGGACGCGCTGCGGGAACTGTTCGGCGAAACCGGCTCGCGGGCCGTGGGCGAGCTGCTGCCCAAGAGGGCCGCCACGGTCGCGGACGTAGGGACGATCGCCGCGGCCATGTCGGGCGACGCCGTGGGCGAGCACTACCGAACGTACCTCGATAGCGAAACCGGGCGCATCGAACTCGCCCAATTGCGGCTCGCGGCGGTGGGGACCACCCTCGCCGCGACGGTGTTGCCTCTGCTGGCGGGGTTCGTCGGCGCGCTCGGATCGTCCGCCGCCTGGCTGGGCCGCGTCATCGAAGGCTCGGCAGTGCTGCGGTTCGGTTTCGTGGGACTGGGCGTCGCCGCGGCCGGTGTCGCCGTCGCGTGGGGGCTTATTGTGACGGCGCAAGTGGTGGCGACCGGCACGATGGTGGTGTGGAACGCGGTAGCGGGCGCCGGTGCTGCCCTCATGAACGTTTACCGCGTGGGCCTGCTGAAGACGATCACAGCCACCAAGCTCTGGACAGTGGCGACCAAGGCGATGACGGTCGCGCAAAAGGTCCTGAATTTCGTCGTGCGGCGCAACCCCATCGTGGCGATCATCATGCTGGTGATCGGGCTGGCGGCGGTCGTGTACAAGGTGTGGGGCAAGACCATCGGCAACATCATGATGAAGTTCGAGCCGCTGCGGAAGTTCATCGAAGGCGTGAAATCATGGTGGGGGTCCAAAGGCTCGGAGGTCGGGTCCGCCGTCGAGGCAGGGCCTGAGTTGTCGTCCGGCGCACGCCGCCCGCGTTCGCGGGCCGGGCCGGCCGCGACGGCCGCGCTGGGCGCCGGCCTCGCGTCAGCCTCGGCCGTCCCGGCGCAGGCCCCTGACGTGCGTGTATCGGTGCCCCCGAGCGTTGTGGAGGCCGTCCCGGCGCAGGCCCCTGACGTGCGTGTATCGGTGCCCCCGAGCGTTGTGGAGGCCGTCCCGGCGCAGGCGTCTGACGTGCGTGTATCGGTGCCCCCGAGCGTTGTGGAGGCCGTCCCGGCGCAGGCCCCTGACGTGGACTTCGGCGCCGCGTTTACGGTGCCCGATTATTCGCCGGGCGCCGGACCGGGCGCGGCGCCCATCGAAATCAACTACTACGGCGGCCCCATCACGATCGCGGCGCCTGCCGACGCCGGCGCGGAGGAATTGGTGGACCTGCTCGCCGATCGCCTGCGCGGGGAAATAGAGCGGGACCTGAGCGAGGCGCTCCGCCGGGGCATCTCCGCCGGGCAGTACCGCCTGATCGACGGCTAGAGCCATGCCAGACATTGACGTTGTCGACCCCAGGCCCGAGCGGACAGGGCCGTCGACGCGCCCGGTGGGCGAGGTCATGCTCTCAATCGGCGCTGTCAATCTGTCGGTCTCATCGACATCCTACGCGCGGCTCAAGCGCTCGACGGCGTGGCGCTGGCCGGCCCAGAACCCTATCGGCCATCCCCCGCGCCTGGAATCCCTCGGGCCGGGCCGCGACACCGTCCTGGTCGACGGCACCCTGTATCCGGCGCATCGGCCCGGAGGCGGCGCGCTGGAGGCGCTGAGGGCGCTCGCCGGGGAGAGGTCCGGGCATCTCGTGGTGAGCGGTGACGGCGCCGTGCACGGCCGCTGGGCCGTGACGCAGCTCGACGAGACACACGAAAACCTGTTCGCCGATGGACGGGCGCGGAAGATCAAATGGTCCCTGACACTGGAATTCAGCGGTGAGGAGCTGTCCGCAGGCGAATTGAGCGCGCTTGAGGCCCGATCGGATCCGGCCGGGTCGCCACGGCGTCAGGTCGACGCCGCGTCCTCAGCGCTTGCGGCCGGCGACAGCGGCCGGCAAGCCGCCGCCAGGGTGGCCGCCACCCACGGCCCCACATCCGCCCAGCAGAGCGTCCGCGATGCCGCCATGGCCGCAGAGGGCGATGGTGCGTCGGCGGTGCGGGACGCGGTGGAGGCGGCCGCGGCGACGTCGCCGCCCGTGACGACCACCGCGCCGGCGCACGTCGCCGCCGCCTATCGCGCCTCTGCCGGGGAGACGCTGGCTGACGTCGCCCGCAAGCAGTACGGCACATCGGAGGCGGTCGTCGACCTGCTGGCGGCCAACCGGCGCTGGCAACTGAGCCCCCGCCTGGCGGCCGGCGACCTGGTCGCGTTGCCAGACCGCGCGACCATCGACCTGCCGCGCGCGGTCGAGGAATTGGTCACATTGTGGAGTTAGCGATGATCGGCAGAGTGCGGTATCGAATTGTCTCCGGACGAGGCCTCGGCCGACCTGGAAAAGATACCGAGTACTCCGCGGTCGACGGTCCTGGACCGGCCGAATCGATACCGCATGGCTGAACATTGGGACCTGCGGGTACGTGGACAACCGCTTAACCCATCGGTGGCGCGTCGAGTCACCGACGTGCGCATCACGACCACGCTGGACGCGACCAGCGACGCCTGCGAGGTGACCATCGCCGGCGACGTCCCGGAGATTGCTGTCCCCGATATGGGCACGTTGGTCAGGGCATCGCTCCGCAACGCCGCTGGCGACCTTGTGACGATGGGCGATTACGCGCTGGCAGAGACAGAGATCGAGCTCGCGCCGAAGCGCCTGCGCATCCGGTGCACGGCCGTGGACTACACGGCCCCGCTGAAGGATCCCCGCACCGCGGCCTGGGACGATACGACGCTCGGTGAGATCGTGACGGGCATCGCCGCGCGGTACGACGGCTACATGGGTGCAGTGGACCCCGCGTTGGCGCGTCACGTCATCGATCATGTCGACCAGACCGATGAGAGCGACCTGCACTTTTTGACGCGGCTCGCCCGCGTCTATGACGCCACGGCTCAGATCGTAGCGGTCCGGGTTGGCGCGGGCGGCCACCTCATTGCTGTCGCCCCGTCGGCGGCGTCGGCGAGCATCCGCAGCGGCTCTGACATCCCCACCGTCACCATCACGCCCACGGACCTCGTGTTGTACGGAAGCGTCAAGAGGACAGCTCGCACCGATTACGGCTCAGTTCGCGCCAGTTACCAGGACATCGACGCCGGTGTCACTGTCGGCGTGGATGTCGGAGAGGGCGAACCGAAATACAGGCTGCGATCTTCCTACGCCACCCACGCCGAGGCCCAGGCCGCCGCTGAGGCGGCTCATAATCGACTGCGACGAGAGACCGCCACGCTTCGCCTGGAGAAGCCCGGCAACCCCGTTTTGGTGGCCGGCAATCGCGTGGAGCTGCAAGGATGGGGAGAGCAAATCGATACCGTTTTCCAAATCACCCGCGGCACTCACATGGTGGGCTCACAGGGCTACACGACCGCGATCGAGGGTGATTCTGTGCCTCTGGCCTGATCGGCTCGCGACTGCACCATTTAACATAATATTGCACGCGGACCACGCGTTATTTCGATAATAGAGCGACTTTTCAATCGCGACTCTACACAACAAGGCTATCCGGGAGAGCTGGGCGTTTCTGCGCAAGCACGCCGGCGATCCCGGATCGATCCTGGACATCGGTTGCGGTAACGGCGGCCTGCTGTACCTGGCGCGCAAGGAAGGCTGGCGGGTGCGGGGCATGGAATTGACGGAGAAAGCCGCGCGCGACATCGCCGAAGACCAGGGCATCGACGTGATCGTCGGCGACTTTCTGGAATACGACAACCCCGACAACGATGTGTACGACGTCGTGGTACTGCGCCATGTCCTGGAGCACCTGCCGGACCCTGTCCTGGCGATGCGCAAGATCGACAGCCTGCTCAAGGACAACGGTCTGGCTCTGCTGGAGTTTCCGAATACACGTTCCCTGAGCTACGTGTCCAAGCGTCACCGCAAGAACCGCGGGATGCAGCGCGAGAAATACTCGCCGGACTGGCGGCCCGGCCATTGCAACGAGTTCTGTCGCCGGACATTCCAGTACCTGCTCCGGGAAACCGGGTTCGAACTCGTCATCTGGCAGACGTATTCGAACAAGCCGATCATGAACGCGATAAACCGGCTGATACCGATTGCCAGCAAGGCGCGGGCGCTGGTTCGGAAACGGTAATTTTGCGGGCGTGTTCGAGCCCTGGTGCGTGAATATCGGCCACAGCGGACTTAAGTTGGTGGAACTCACTACCGAGCACGAGTCCGACATCGCGATTTCTGGACGACACGAGCGGCGAGCGTTATCGTCAGAGGCGCGGATATGTCGAAAAACACAAAAACGGGGGGTTGGGGACTCGGCGAGCTGGGCGGGGTAAATTGCCGCGCTCTCGTCGTGTCCGTGGGTCTGCATCTGCTGTTGGTGGCCGGGGCCGTGATGCTGTATCCGCGGTACGACCCATCATCGGAAACGTCGTCGGGCATCGTCTTCGCCGAATTCGTTCTGCTGGATGACAGCAACGGTGACGGCGGACCCGTGCAGG
>JAPOPO010000397.1 GCA_026712885.1 Rhodospirillales bacterium
CGTCTCGGCGCTCTTCCGCTCGACCGCCGAGGGCGAGACCGGCCATGCCCACGGCCATCTCGACTACCTGGTGGAGACCGGCGATCCCGCCACCGGCTTGCCGATCGGCCAGACCAGCGCAAATTTGGCGGCTGCCGTGGCCGGCGAGACCCACGAGTACACCGACATGTATCCGGGCATGGCGCGCACAGCCCGCGACGAGGGTTTCGACGAGATCGCGGACTGGTTCGAGACCCTGGCGAAGGCCGAGAAGTCCCACGCCGGGCGCTTCCAGAAGGCCCTCGACGGCCTCGACTGAGCGACTTCCTATCGGTGACCGGCGTCGCCTGGGCGCATCTGCGCGCTCAGGCCGGCGTCGGGGCGCGCATGTAGCGGCTCGTCTCGCCTGGCGGGGTCGTTAGCCGGATCACGCCCTGCTCGTGCAGCTCCCGCAGGTAGCGGAAGCCCTTGGCGTATTCCGACAGGATATGCTCGCCCGAGCGAAATCCGCGATAACGGGCGGGCCGCTCGGCCGTGACGAAGGCTGCGAGCGGCTCGACCCAGGCGTCGAAGTTCGCTGCAAAGAAGAGGGGTAGCGAGTAGCGCTCCTCGTCGATGCCCACCACGCGATGCGGGCCCGAGGTGAAGAGCCCGTTTGTCCAAGTCTCCAGCGTATCTCCCACGTTGACGACGAAGCTGCCCGGCACGGGCGATACGTCAATCCACTTGCCGTCGACGCTCATCACCTGCAGTCCCGGCTTGGTCTGGTGGAGGATGGTGAAGCACTCCGAATCGGTGTGCGAGCCGATCCCGAGGCGCAGCCGTTCTGACCCGATTCCCGGCTCCGGCGCCGGATAGTGAAGGAGCCGCAAGTTCGACGTGGACTTGGTGAACATCGGCGCGAACGCATCTTCCGGCAAGTCGAGGGCGCAGGCGAATATGGGGAGAAGCCGGCGCCCCAAGGTCATCACTGCCTCGTAGTAACTGCCGACGGTCTCGCGAAAGTCGGGCAAGTCGGGCCAGACATTGGGACCGAGGAAGCGATAGCCCGTGACGTAATCCGGGTCGTCGGCGGGCAGATCGGCGGCGAGATCGAAGGATTCCTTTTGGCCCACCCCCGGCTCGTCGCCATAGTCCTCCTCGCCCGGCGGCACGTAGCCCCGATGGTTGCACGACTTCGCGATGTGGTAGCGCTCCTTCTCCTCGGCCGGCAGCGCGTGGAAGCGGGCGGCCTGCTCGTAGGTGGCCGCGATCAAGGCCTCCGGCACACCGTGGCCGGTGACGTAGAAGAATCCCGTTCCCCGGCAGGCCTCGCCAATTGCATCGCAAAGCGCGCGGCGGGCGGCGCTCTCTCCCTCGTCGAGTGCGCCCGCATCGATGACCGGGATCACGCTCCCGCCAGGCGGAAGATTTCGGCGAACGCCAGGTGAATGCCGGCCGCACCGAACGCCTCCAAGTCGCTCGAGCACGAGTTCTGGCTGAGCACGGCGGTGATCCCGCTCGGCTCGTGATGGCCGGCCATGGTGACGTGACCGCGCAGCTGGCCGAGGTGGCCCTCGATCGTGAAGTCGCCGAAGCGGGACACCAGGACCCCGTGGCCGCAGTGGGTGATGTTCGTGCCCGGGAAGGAGGCCGGAAGCAGCGGGCCTCGCAGCATGGCAAGCGCGGCGGGCTCCAGCACCTGCCCCGTGAACAGCGCGTGGACGCCGCGCGCGAGGTCGCGCGGTGTCGTCACCAGATCGCCGGCAGCCCCGATGCCGGAGAGCGGGAACCAGTCCGACGAATCCTCCGGCGGTGCATCGGGTTGCCCGGAATCGAAGACGTATTGGCGGGCCAGGCGGGCGCGCGGGAAAGCCTCGTTCCCGCCGCTCCAGGTCTCGCCCATACCGGCCGGCTCGAAGACCGCGCGGCTCAGCCATTGGGAGAGCGCCTCGCCCCGCTCGCTGGCGACGATCTCGCCCGCCAGCACGTAGCCGGGGTTGGAGTAGATGAAGACCTCGCCCGGCGCGATCTGCGTGCCGTTGGCGAGTGCGAAATCGATGATCCGCTCCGGCGTCCAGTCGTCTGCCGCGCCCTTCGGCATGAACGCCTCGTACTCGGGCAGGCCGCTGTGATGGCTGAGCAGATGGCGCACGCGGATCTCGTCCGCGCGCGGCAGGTGCGGGAACCACTCCTCGATGGTCTGATCCAGCCGCACGCGCCCTTCGCTCACCAGCGCGAGCAAGGCGACCGCGGTCCAGGTCTTCTTGGTGCTCGCCGTCTTGAACAGGTGACCCGGCGTGAGCGGCGCTCCACTCGCCCGATCGGCGCAGCCTGCCGCGAGTGTCAGCACCTCTTCGCCCGGCCGGACGAGGGCGAGCGAGGCACCCACGACGCCCTTCGCCACGTGCTCGTTCAGCACCCGGTCGAGCTGCGATACGAGAACGTCGGTCTCCGGTTTCAGCATCGTTGCCCCCCGCGTGCCGCCGCGTCGGCCCCACCTTAGCACGCACCTGGCGCCGGGGGTGGACGCTCGTGCGCCGGCTCACTAGCCTGCCTGCGGCGGTCTGCGGTGGCCGCGCGGTGGCCGCGGCAAAGGGGGGCATGCATGGCGCACGTCGGCACAGCGATAACACGCCTGGAGGACGATCGCTTTCTGACCGGCCAGGGCCGGTTCGTGGACGACATCCGCTTGCCGGGGGAGGCGTCTGCCGCCTTCATCCGCAGCCCCCACGCCCGTGCTCGCATCGGGGCGATCGCCACCGACCGGGCTCGCGCCATGCCGGGCGTGCTGGCTGTCCTCACTGGCGAGGACTGGCGGCGCGACGGCGGCGGCGACACCGACGTGCTGTGGGACATCAACTCCCACGACGGCACCCCGATGGCGATCGCGCGTCGGCCCATATTTGCGTCCGGCGAGGCGCGCCATGTGGGCGATACGGTGGCCCTCGTCGTCGCCGAAGACCCGCACGCCGCCGCCGACGCAGCGGCCGCGGTCGATGTTGCGTGGGAGCCGCTCCCCTCGATCACCGATCTGGCGGCGTCGGTCGAGGCGGATGCGCCGCTGGTGCACGAAGAGTTTGGAAGCAACGCCGCCTACGACTGGCGGCTCGGCGACGCCGAGGCGACAGAGGCCGCTTTCGCCGCCGCCGCTCACGTCACGTCGCTCAGGCTCGTTAACAACCGTCTTGCGCCCAACGCCATGGAGCCGCGCGCAGCCATCGGCGCATTCGATCGCGGCAGCGAGCGCTATACCCTCTGGTCCACCACGCAGAACCCGCATCTGGTCCGCCAGTGGCTCTCGCGCGACACGCTGCGCGCGCCCGAGCACGCGATCAGGGTGGTGGCGCCCGACGTGGGCGGCGGCTTCGGCCAGAAGACCTATCACTACCCGGAAGAGGCGAGCCTCCCCTGGGCCGCGCGGCTGGTAGGCCGGCCGGTGCGCTGGACCGCGACCCGCGCCGAGACGCTCGCGGTGGATATCCACGCCCGCGACCACGTCACTGAGGCGCGCATGGCCTTCGACGAGGACGGGCGCATCACCGCCGTCGAGGCCAGCATCATCGCCAACCTCGGCGCCTATCAGAGTCAGTTCGCCGCCTGCATCCCGACGCTATTCTGCGTCACCATGTTCTCCGGCCAGTACGCGATCCCCGCGCTGCACTGCCGGGTGCTAGGGGTTTACACCAACACCACGCCGATCGACGCCTATCGCGGCGCCGGCAACCCCGAGATCACCTACGTCATCGAGCGGCTGATCGAGAACGGGGCGCGGGAGATGGCCGGCGATTCGGTCGAGGCCCGCACACGCAATCTCGTGCCCGCTGCGAACATGCCCTATGCGAGCGCGACCGGCGTCACCTACGACGTGGGCGACTTCCCGGCGGTCCTCGACAAGGCCCGTGCGCTTGCCGATCTCGACGCGCTCCGTGGCGAGCAGGCCAGACTCCGGGCGGACGGCGCGCTGATGGGGATCGGCATGGCCGCCTTCATCCGCTCCGGCGGGGCTGGGCCGAGCCGGCTCGCCGCTGCCCTCGGCAGCCGCATGGGGCTCTGGGACGTCGCCACCGTGCGGGTCCACCCCAGCGGCAAGATCACCGTGCTCTGCGGCAGCCACAACCACGGCCAGTCCCACGCCACCACCTACGCCCAGATCGTCGCGGACCGCTTCGGCTGCGACATGGCCGACATCGACGTCGTCGAGGGTGACACAGATAGGATTCCCCACGGCCTCGGCACCTGGGCCTCGCGCTCGATCACGGTGGTGGGCAGCGCGCTCGCCGTGGCCTCCGACCGCATCATCGAAAAGGGCCGGCGCCTCGCGGCCCACCTCATGGAATGCGCCGTAGACGATATCGACTTCGGGAGCGGCGCCTATTCCGTGCGCGGCACCGACCGGCGGATGACCTTCGTGGAAATCGCCGACATGGCCTATCGCGGCGCCGACTATCCCGACGGCTTCGAGCTCGGGCTGGAAGAGGCGGCGTTCTTCGACCCCGACGACTTCAACTATCCCTACGGCACCCACGTCGCCACCGTCACCGTCGATGCCGAGACCGGCGCGGTCCGGCTCACCGGCTACTACTCGGTGGAGGATGCGGGACTCGTGATCAACCCGCTGGTGGTGGACGGCCAGCGCCACGGGGCCGCCGCCCAGGGCATCGGGCAGGCGCTTATGGAGGACGTGCGCTACGAGCCGGAGTCGGGCCAGCTACTCACCGGCTCCTTCATGGACTACACGATACCCCGCGCCGACGACCTGCCGGACTTCGCGCTCGACAGCCACGTGACGCTGACCGAGACCAACCCGCTCGGCGTCAAGGGCGTGGGCGAGCTCGGCACCGCCGGGCCGCCGGCTGCGATCGGCAACGCCATCCTCGACGCGCTCTGGCACCTCGGCGTCCGCCATGTGGAGATGCCCTTCACGTCGGAGCGCGTGTGGCGCGCGATCCGGGCCGCCGCCGATTGATGGGGGTTGTCGCGTGCCGTAGCATCCCGGCGCGATCGATCCAGAGGACAGGGACAATGACGTTTACGGGAATGAGCCAGCATGCGCCGGCGTAGTGGGAGGGCGCGAAAAAGATGGGAAGGCTGAACGACAAGGTCGCGGTGGTGACCGGCGGCTCGCGCGGCATCGGCGCCGCTATTGCGCGCCGCTTCGGTGCAGAGGGCGCGCGCGTGGCCGTGGTCTACAGGGCGGCGGCCGAGGCCGCGCACGATGTCGTTGGGTCAATCGAGGCCGCCGGCGGCGAGGCCACCGCGATCCGCTGCGACGTGGCGCAGACGAGCGACTGCACCCCCATGGCGGAAGACGTGGCGGCGGCTTTCGGCGGCGCCGACGTCCTCGTGAACAACGCGGGCATCCATCTGCTGACCGACCTCGGCCAGACCACCGAGGACGAGTGGGACCGGCAAATGGATACCAACGTCAAGGGCGCCTACTTCGCTGCGCAGGCGCTGCTGCCGCAGATGAAGTCCCGCGGCGGCGGCAAGATCATCAACATCGGCTCGATCGTCGGCGAGACCGCCATCATGCGCTCGGCGGTCTACTGCGCCAGCAAGGGCGCGCTCAAGCTGATGACCAAGTCGCTCGCGCTCGACCTGCGTCCGCACAACATCCAGGTGAACTGCCTCTCGCCCGGCTGCGTTGCGACCGACATGAACGCCCGTTACCGGGTCGAGATCGAGGGCTACGCTGAATCCCTGCAGGGCCGCTTCGGGCCAGGCGATCCGTGGATGACGCCCGACGACATGGCGGGCACCGCCCTCTATCTGGCGTCCTCGGATTCCGACACGGTCACCGGCGCCAACATCATGGTGGACAAGGGCTATTCCGCCTACTGATCCGCTCGGCAACAATGCGAAGTGGCCGGCACGCCGGCGCAACCAGAGGACGAGACCACGATGGGAAGGCTGAACGACAAGGTGGCAGTGGTGACGGGCGGCTCACGCGGTATCGGCGCCGCCATCGCGCGCCGATACGGTGCCGAGGGCGCGCGCGTTGCCGTGGTCTACAAGGCGGCGGCTGACGCCGCGGACGAAGTCGTAGCCGACATCAAGGCCGCCGGCAGCGAAGCCACCGCCATCCGCTGCGACGTGGCGCAGACGGCGGCGTGCAACGCCATGGCGGACGCCGTGGGGGCGGCCTTCGGCGGCGCCGATATCCTCGTGAACAATGCGGGCATCTACCTGCTGACGATGCCGGGCGAGACCAGCGAGGACGAGTGGGACAACCAGATGAACACCAACGTCAAGGGTGCCTACTTCGCCGCACAGGCGCTGCTGCCGCAGATGATGGCCCGGGGCGGCGGCAAGATCATCAATATCGGCTCGATCGCCGGTGAGACCGGAATACCCGCCTCGGCCGTCTACTGCGCAACGAAGGGCGCGATCAAGCTGATGACCAAGTCGCTCGCGCTCGACCTGCGCCCGCACAACATCCAGGTGAACAGCCTCTCGCCCGGCTGCGTCGAATCAGACATGAATGCCGGCTACCGGGCGGAGCTCCAGGAGTTCATGGATGCGCTGCAGGGCCGCTTCGGCGTCGGCAATCCGTGGATGGTGCCGGACGACATGGCGGGCACCGCCGTCTATCTGGCGTCGTCCGACTCCGACACCGTCACGGGCGCCAACGTCATGGTGGACAACGGCTATTCGGCGTTTTGACCCGGCCGGAGATCAGCCTGCCGGTGCCGATGAGCGCTCCAGCCGGCAGCGGTATGCCCTGAGCGGCACGCAGCCGCCGATGGGATCGAAGGTTTCGTTGCCGATCGCCGCGTTCAGATTGGCGCCGTCGGTGGTCGGGTAGCCGGGGAGAGAGAGCTCCTCGCAGGCCTGCCACCAGCCGTGCGTGGCGCTCACCACCTGGGGATGGAGCTTCTTGGCGAAGCGGGCACGGCCCCGCAGCGTGCCGTGGGGCGTGGTCAACGCGACCCAGTCGCCCTCGCCGACCTCGTGGGCGGCGGCCGTCTCCGGGTTGATGTCCACCATGGGGTCCGGCTCGTGCCGCCTGAGCGACGGCAAATTGCGGCTCATGCTGTGCATGAAGTGCGGTGACTTGCCGCCGGTCAGCGTCAGCGGGTAGGCCGCCGCACCGTCCCCGTCGTCGCCATCGCCGAGTACTGTCTCCACATAGTCGGGCAGCGGGTCGTAGCCGTGATCGAGGAAGTGCTCGGCGTAGATCTCGACCTTGCCGGTCGGCGTATTGAATCCGGCCGGGATGCCGTCGACGGGCTCGGCGTACTTCCGCCGGCGCACCGGCTGCACCGTCGAGAGACCCTGTGGCCTCGCCCGCAGCTCCTCCAACGTCAGGCCGCTCGGCTCGATGCGGTACTGCATGGCTGCATCGATGTCGCCCTGCCAGAACATGTTGCCGAGGCCCAGGCGCTCGGCCAGCGCGAAGGCAATCCAGGTGTCGGAGCGCGATTCGCCCCGCGCCTCCACGGCGGCGGGACGAAGCTGTAGCCACGCGCTCGCCTCGTCATCCACCAGGAAGTCGGTGCAGAGGCCCTCGCGCTCGAAAGCCGAGGCGACCGGCAGAACGATGTCCGCGTACTGCGCCGTCGGGTTGATGAAGAGATCGGCGTGAACCATGAACTCGAGCGCGGCGAGCGCGCGGGCGCCCCGCGCACCGTCGGCGTGGGAGTAGAGGATATTCTTGCCGAAGTTCACCAGCGCGCGCACAGGGTAGGGCCGTTGCTCGAGGATCGCATCGTAAAACACGTCGGTGTTGATCCAGCCCTCGGTTTCGGGGCCGAGCGGCCGCTCGGCAAGCCCGATCGTCTTGCCGCGCAGCGTCTCCGGCAACAACTCCATGCTCATCACGTCGTTCGTCGGAACCTTGGCGTGCACTACGCTGCCGCCGTCGGCGTCGAAGCTCCCGGTGAGCGCATAGAGCAGCGCGACGGCGCGGTTGGTCTGGCTCGCGTTCGCCTGCATCTCAAGTCCGGTCCAGGAATGGAGCGAAACCGGCCCCGACGTGCCGATGAGTCGCGCCGTCTCGCGCACCTGCGCCGCCGGAACGTGGGTGATAGCCTCGACACGTTCGGGCGGATAGCGTCGGCAGAGCTCCGCATAGAGGTCGAACGCGGGGCGGCAGGCAAGGGTGCCGCCGGCACCCTCGATCTCGTAGCGGCCTTCCAGCGCGAGTGCAGCATCCTCGCGCTCGTAGGTCCCGCGCCCGCCGTCGTAGCGGAGCGGCGCGCCCGCTGCGCTATCCCAGGCGACGCGTGTGGCAGGGTCGCCGCCCTCGTCGAGGTCGGCGCCGGTGAGGAAGCGGCCGGTGTCCTCGCGCACCAGGAGCGGGCCGTTGGTCCAGCGCGTGACGAAGGCGCGATCGAACAGGTCCTCGTCGATCATGACGCCGGCCAGGCCCAGAGCCAGCGCGCCGTCGCTGCCCGGGCGCACGCGTAGCCACTGATCGGCCTTGACCGCGAGGCCGGCATGGCGCGGGTCGATCACCACGAGCTTGGCGCCGCGCGCCTTGGCGCGCGCGACCCGGGTGCCGTGGGCGAGCCAGGTTGCACTCGGGTTGTGCCCCCAGAGGATGACGCAGCCGGTGTGGGGAAGATCGGGCACGGGCAGCGGCACGCCGAAAGTCTGGGCGAACATCATGTCCTTGCCGAAGCCGCACAGCTCCATCGCGATCACCGCGTTGGAGCTGCCGAAGGCCCGGCGCAGGCGCTCGACCCAGACAAAACCGTCCTGCATCGCGGTACCGGCCGTCGTCGTGATGCCGAAGGCGACCGACTCCGAGCCGGACTCGTTCGCGAACCGCGCGAGCGTCTCGGCGATGGTGTCGAGCGCCTCGTCCCACGAGATTCGCTGCCAGCCGGGATCGGCATCGCCTTTCGGCCGCGTCCGCTTCATCGGGTGGAGCAGGCGGTCGGGGCTATGCACCAGCTCGGGCGCGGCGCGCCCCTTGGCGCAAAGCGCTTGGCCCGTGGGATGCTCCGGGTCGGGATCGACCTTCACGAGGCGGCCGTCCTCCACCGTGGAGATACAACCGCAGCGCGACCAGCAGAGGGCGCAGAAACCGTGGACTCGTTCGGTGGCCATGATCTGCTTCCCTCTATGATTGGTGCGCCTACGCCGCGCAGCGCTTGCCCCGAAGTGCCTCGGTCGCCGTGATGTCAACGGCCTGCTCTTCAGGGTCAATCACGACGCCGTAGGACGTCCGCGCTTCGTCGATCGAGATGTAGTCGTCGAGAACGTCGTCGAGAACGTGCTCCACCGGCCGCGCCATGGGGTCGCCCCAACCGCCGCCGCCGCCGGTCTCGATGCGGAAGGCCTCGCCCGGCGCGAAGCGGTAGGCGGCGAGCAGTGGGTTGTGCCACCTGCCGTCGTCCGCCAGACCGCCGATTACCTCGGCGGAGCCGTCGGGCAGGAGCTTGCAGAGCCGCTGTGCCCTGCTTTCCTGCCCGCCCTCGACGCCGGGGCTGCCCGCGAGGGTGCGCGAGGTCTCGATGCTGAGCTCGGCGTTCCCGTTGAAGCGGAACTGCAGCCTGGCGCCGAGCCCGCCCCTGTGGGTGCCGGGTCCGGCGGAATCCTGCCTCAGGTCGAACGCTTCGTAGACGATGGGGTAGCAGAGCTCGGCCACCTCGGCCGAGAGGTTCATGCAGTTGCCGGTGGGGTCGAACCTGACGCTGGCGCCGTCCATGTCGTTCATGCCGCCCCAGCCACCGGCGGGCAGGTCGGAGAACACGGTCTGGCGCCGGGTCTCGGGGTCGGTCACGGCGCAGACCAGCCAGTTCACGTCCGACATGGTACCGCCCGTCGCGTCCTCGGGCACGGCCTGGCTCATCGCCAGCCAGATCGAGCTGTTGATCTTGGCGGCGGTCACCGTGGTGCAGCCGATGGTGGGCGCGGGCCACTTAGCGTTAAGCCAGCAGTCGTCAGGCAGCACGATGTCGACGGCGTCGAACAGGCCGGCGTTGGCCGGGGCCTCGGGGCAGAGGTAGAAGCGCAGCGCCAGATAGGTAGCCGAGAACGTGTTAGCAAGCGGCGAGTTGATCGCGCCGACGCATTGCGGGTCCGACCCGGTGAAGTCGACGGTCATCTTCTCGCCTTCGACGGCGATCTTCACGGCGAGCTTGATCGGCTCTTCGCTGAAGCCGTCGGTGTCGACGAAGTCTGTCACGGCGTATTCGCCGTCGGGGATCGCCTCGATGCGGCTGCGGCTGATGCGATTGGTGTAGGCGATCAGCTCGCGCATGGCGACCTCGACCGTCGCCAGGCCGTAGCGGGCGACGGCGCGGTTGAACTCCTGCTCGGCGACCTTCAGCGCCCCCATGTGGGCCTGAATATCGCCCTCGATGTATTCCGGGCAGCGGGTGTTGTTCTTGATCAGCGCCAGCAGGTCCTGGTTCATCTCGTACTCGTTGAAGAGCTTGAGCGGCGGGATGCGCAGCCCCTCGCCGGCGATGTGCGTGCCGAACGATTGCCCGCCAGCGGCACCCCCGCCGAGGTCCTGCCAGTGCCCCCGGCTCACGGCGAAGCCCAGAAGCTTGTCGCTGTTGAAGATGGGCATCGTGAAGGTCGTATCGGGAATATGCGTCCCGCCCTGGAAGGGGTCGTTCAGGACTACCACATCGCCCGGGCGGAGCGTCTCCTTGCCGTACTTGTTGACCGATTCCTGGGCGGCGAAGTGCATCGCCGCCATATGGATCGGGCAGCCCGGCGATTGCGAGACGAGGCGGATGTCCGCATCGTAGACGGCGTTGGAGTAGTCCAGAATGTCGCTCAGGATCGGCGAGAACGCGGTCTTCTGGAGCACCTTGCTCATGCGCTCGCAGCAGAAATCGAAGTGGCTGCGCAGCACCTCGAAGGTCACCGGATCGAGATCCCTGATCTCCGATGCATTGTAGTTGGCAGCTTCCATTGCCTTGATCCCTCGTGCGACCCGGTGGCTCTCGTGTTCTCAGGCGGCTCCGTCCAACGCGATCAACAGATTGCCGCTGCGGTCGACCGATGCCTGCGTACCCGGCGGCAGCACGGTCTCCGAATGGTCGTAGTCTACAATGGCGGGGCCGGTTATGGCGACGCCGGGGTAGAGCCGCTCGCCGGCGAAGATCGCGACATCGTGCCAGGACCCGCCGAAGTAGACCGCCCGCGTGCCGCCCTCGACCTCGGCAGCGTCAAATGCTTCAGCTCCATGGATAGTCGGGCGCGCGAACGCGCCCGCCGCCGTGACGCCGATGCTGACGAACTCGGCCGGGAAGCTCGGCGACTTGACGCCGTGCTCGGCCTCGTGCGCGGTGTGGAAGGCGTCCGCGATCTCACGCGCGCGCCCGGCCGAGAGCGGGCCGTCGCCGAGCGGCGTCAGCACCTCCCAGAACTGGCCGACGTAACGCATTTGCGCGTGACGCGAGAGGATCATCCCGTCTTCCGCGATGCCGTCTCGCGCCAGCAGCGCCCGGCCCTGGCGTTCGAGCGCTGCGAACATCTCGTTGAGGCGCGCGAAGTCCGCCTCGTCCAGGGAGGCGTAGTAGAAATCCTCAAGGTCGTGGCGGATGTCCATGGCTGTCGCGCCGAAGGCCGAGGCGACGCCGGCATGGGCCGGCACGACGATGCGGGGGATGTTCATCGCACGCGCGATCTGGCAGGCGTGCATGGGTCCCGCGCCGCCGAAGCTCGCGAGCACGAAGTCTCGCGGGTCCCGGCCGCGATCGGTGAGGACGAGCTTGATCGCCTGCGCCATGTTCTCGCAGGTAATCGAGATGATCGCCTCGGCTGCCTCCAGCCGGTCGATGCCGAGCCGGTCGGCAATTCTCCTGACGGCGCGCTCCGCGGCTTCGGCGTCGAGCGCGAGCTTGCCGCCCAGCGTGGCATCCAGGCGCCCTAGGACGAAGTTCGCGTCCGTGACCGTCGCCTCGGCCCCGCCCCGGTCGTAGCAGGCAGGGCCCGGATCGGAACCCGCGCTTTGCGGCCCGACGCGCAGAGAGCCGCCCTTGTCGACCCAGGCGATTGACCCGCCGCCGGCGCCGACGCTGCGGATGTCGAGCATGGGGATGGTGATCGGCACTTCCCATTCGAGCTGGTAGTCGTGGGTGAGCAGCCCTTCGCCGTGATCGACGATCGACGCGTCGAAGGTCGTGCCCCCCATGTCGGTATGGATGATGTTCGAGAATTCGGTCGTTTGGCTCAGGTAGCGGGCGTAGGCGACGCCGCCGGCCGGCCCCGATTCCACCAGCTCCTCCGGCCGTTCGATGGCGAGGTCGACCCCCATCATGCCGCCGTTGCTCTTGAGCGCGAGCAGCGAGCCGGCGAAGCCGTTGTCGCGCAGCCCGGCCGCGAGGCGGTTGAAATAGTCCGTCATCACGGGCAACAGGGCTGAGCGCACCACCGTGGTGGAGAAGCGCCCGTGCTCCCGGAACTTCCTCACCGTCTCGGATGAGAGCGCGACGTGGCAGTCGGGATATTCCGCCAGCAGGATGTGGCGCATGCGGGCTTCGTGCCGGCCGTCCACATAGGCGTTGATGAAGCAGATCGCGACCGACTGCGCCCCCTGCTCCTTGATCTGACGCGCGACGCGGCGGGCCTCCGTATCGTCGAAGGGGCTGAGCTCCTCACCCGCCGCCGAGAGCCGGCAATCCAGAGTGAAGCGCAGACGCCGGGGGACGATGGGCCGAGGCCGCTTCTGGCGCAGGGCGAAGAGATGCTGCCGGCGCTGACGCCCGATCTCGATGACGTCGCGAAAACCCTCGGTCGTGACCATGGCGACCGCCGGATAGCTGCGCTCGACCAGCGCGTTGGTCGCGGTTGTGGTGCCGTGCACGAGCACGCTGATCGCCGCCGGGTCGATCTCGGCTGCCGCGAGCGCGTTCAGCACGCCGACCGAGCGGTCGCCGGCGGTGGTCAGCACCTTCGCCGAAATCGTCGCGCCGCTCTCTCCGTTTGCCGCGAAGAGGTCGGTGAAGGTTCCGCCAACGTCAATTCCGACGTGCCACATCGCGCTATTCCCGGTGATTCGTTGGATCGCGAGAGTCGGTCGAGGACAGCATGGTCAAGACGAGGTTCCGGCAACGCCCGCCGGAGGCGCCGTATTTCTAGCGGATCGCCGGTCATACGGAAATATCAGCCGACCCGCAGATGACCTCGGCAAGCGTCCTGTGATAGAGACATGGCAACAGCTAAACTCGTTGGGAGAGACTTCATGCGCCACATCATGGGCGTCGATATCGGCGGCACCTTCACGGATTTCTCACTCATTGACGACCAGGGCGGCATCACGCTCTGGAAGGAAGCGACAACGCCGACCGAACCGGGGATCGCGGTCCAGCGCGGCCTGGAAGCGCTCGCCGGTGCGCAGGGACTGGAGGTGGATGCCTTCGTCGGCAGCCTCGACCTCTTCGTGCACGGCCAGACCATCGCCACCAACACGGTCATCCAGCGCAACGGCCCCAAGACCGCGTTGCTCTGCACGGAGGGTTTCCGCGACGTCCTCTATTTCCGCGACGGCTTCAAGCCCGACCGCTACAACGTCAGCCTTCCCAGATCGAAGGATTTCATCCGCCGAGACCTGCGCCTGCCGCTGACGGAGCGGATGGACTATCGCGGCGAGCCGCTGATCGGGCTGGACGAGGAGTCGGTGCGGGCCGCGGCGAGGACGCTCAAGGAGCAAGGCGTCGAATCCGTCGCCGTCGCGCTGCTCTGGTCCATCATGAACTCCAGCCATGAGGTCCGCGCGAAGGAAATCCTTGCGGAAGAGCTTCCAGACGTCCCCGTGGTGCTGAGCTCGGACGTACTACCCATGATCCGTGAGTGGGAGCGGACATCGAGCACCGTGCTCAGCGCTTACATCCTGCCGCGCATCTCCAGCTACATGATCGCGCTGGAGAAATATCTCTCCGAGAACGGCTTTGGTCAGAACCTGCTGGTCATGCAGCTCAACGGCGGCACGGCGACGGTCAAGCAGATCATCGAGCGGCCCATCTACGCGCTGGCCTCGGGCCCGGCGGCCGGGCCGGCAGCCGGCCTCTATTGCGCCGAGCGGGTGGGCGTCAACAACGTCATCACCATCGACATGGGCGGCACCAGCTTCGACGTGTGCATGGTGACCGACGGCGAGCCCGCGCTGACCAAGGACATGCGGGTACACGACAACCCGGTGGGCGTGGCGGCGGTCGACGTGCATTCGATCGGCGCGGGCGGCGGCAGCATCGCCTGGATCGACAAGGGCGGCGCGCTGCAGGTCGGCCCCATGAGTGCCGGCGCCGAGCCGGGGCCCGCCTGCTACGAGCTGGGCGGCGACCGGTCCACCGTGACCGACGCAAACGTGGTCCTCGGCTACATCAATCCCGAGTTCTTCCTCGGCGGCCGGCGCGACATTAATCCCGATGCGTCCAACCGGGTGATCGAGGAGTCCATCGCGAAACCGCTGGGCTTGAGCGTGGAACAGGCCGCCGACGGCATCTTCCAGATCGTCAACACCAACATGGTCGATGCGATCCGCGTGGTCTCGGTGGAGAAGGGCATCGACCCGCGCGGCTACAGCCTGGTGGTGGGCGGCGGCGCTGGCGCCATCCACGCCGGTGCACTCGGCGTCGAGCTCGGCATGAAGCAGGCGATCATTCCGCGCTATGGCGGGGTCTTCTGCTCCTACGGGATGATTGCGAGCGATGTCCGGCACGACCTCATCAAGGCCTTCGCCACAAACACCAGTGACTTCGACCTCAAGCGCGTCAACGCAATTTTCGCTGAGCTCGAAGCCGAGGCGATCGCAGAGTTGAGGGCGCAGGGCTTTGCCCGCTCGCGGATCAAGATCGCGCGCTTCGCCGACGCCAAGTACTCCAACCAGATTCACGAGCTGACGATCCCGCTGCCGTCCAAGGGCAAGATCAAGAAGTCGGATATCGACAACATCGCCGAGGCGTTCCACGGCCTGCACGAGCGCATGTTCTCCTACTGTGTGCGGGAGAGCGCGGTCGACCTGTTCCACTGGCGGATCACGGCTGAGGGCAGGCTGCCGGAGCGCGAGACACCGATTCAGAAGCGCACGCGCAAGCCCGCGAGCGAGGCGCAGAAGGGCACGCGCATGGTCTATTTCAGGGCCTTCAAGAAGTACCGCCGGACCAAGATTTACGACGGCAGCAAGGTGCGTCACGGCATGACAATCGAAGGGCCGGCCGTAGTCGAGCAGGAGAACTCGACGATCGTGGTCCAGCCCAAGCACACCCTGAAGGTCAACCGCTACGATGATTTCGTCCTCGCGATCAACTAGGGGAGCGAGACATGCCCAACATATCGACGGTGCATAGAGCCAAGCCGCAGGCCAAGAGAATCGCCAAGCGCCGGGTTAGTGCACCCGCGCGGAAGAGCGCCAAGACGGCTGTCGACCCCATCACCTTCTCGGTCGTTCTCAATCGCTTCAACACGATTGCGAACGAGATGACGCTGACCATGGAGAAAACCTCCTGGACCTCGATCATCGCGCTGGCGCGCGACTTCTCCTGCGCCATCTACGACGCCAAGGCGCGCCAGATCTGCATGATGGATGCGCTGCCGGTCCACACCAACTCGATGCACGTGGTTCTGAAGGAGATTGCCCGGGTCTTCGAGGGCGACATTCACGACGGGGATGTCATCGTCTGCAACGACGCCTACAGCGGCAATACCCATGTCGGCGATTTCGTCACCGCTTGCCCGGTGTTCCACAAGGGCAAGCACATGTTTTGGAGCATGACCAAGGGTCATCAGCTCGATTGCGGCGCCTTCATGCCCACCAGCACGCCAGCTGCCGCCAAGGACGTGTGGCAGGAAGGGCTGCAGCTTCCGCCCATCAAGTTCTACGAGAAGGGCGAGCGGCGCGACGACGTAGTGCGCATGTACCTCGCCAACGTGCGCTGGCAAGAGTGGCTCTACGGCGACCTGATGGCGCAGCTCGGCTCGATCTGGACCGGCAAGCGGCGCCTCATCGAGCTTGCCGCGCACTACGGCAACGACGAGGTGGAGCGCTATATCGAGGCGATCTTCGACTACGCCGACCAGCGCATGGCGCAGGAAATCCGACAGATGCCGGACGGCGACTACGAGGGTACCTCCTGGCTCGACACCGACGGCCAGGGCGGCACCGACATTCTCGTGAACGCGCGGGTCTCGATCCGGGACGACCGGGTCCATGTCGATTTCAGCGGCTCTGCACCGCAGACGCCGGGCGCGAACAACTCTTCCTTCGGCGTCATGCAGGCGGCGGCGGGCATCCCGATCCTTTGCACGATCGACCCCTCGATCCCTCACAACGACGGCTGCCTGCGCCACATCACCGCCGAGGCCCCGCTCGGCTCGGTGTGCAACGCGCAATATCCGGCGTCCACCGCGCTCGCCACCATCGGCCCCGACGACACCATGCAGGACGCGGTCTACAAGGCGCTGGCTCATGCGGTGCCCGAGCGCGTAACCGGCGGGAACGGCCGAGTTAGTTGTGTGCCCTTCTTCTCGGGCACCGACACCCGCGACGGTCAGGATCGTTCCTGGGGCTGCATGTTCTTCAACGGCGGGCCGGCGGGCGGGGCATCCTCGTCGCAGGATGGCTGGCCGCTCCTCATTACGTCCGCCGGCATGGGCGGGCTCAAGATCTTGAGCGTCGAGATGAGCGAGATGCTCTATCCCATGCGTGTCGACCGGCAGGAGATCGGCGCCGATTCCATGGGGCACGGCAAGCATCACGGCGGCCCCGGGGTCGAAATTCAGATCACGCCCATCGGCGGCCCGATCGAGTGCCACCTGTTCGGCGACGGCACCGCCAATCCGCCTCACGGCGTGATGGGCGGCACGATCGCGATCGGCGGCGGCAGCTACAAGGAAAACCTGGAGACGGGCAAGCGCACCTATTGCTCCTCGAAGGGGCTCCTCATGATCGAGGAGAACGAGGTCTGGGTGGCGCACTCCAGCGGCGGCGGCGGTTACGGCGATCCGCTGAAGCGCGATCCCGAGGCGGTGCTGGAAAGCATCTTCGAGGGGCTGCTTACGGTCGAGTGTGCGAACGAAGTCTATGGCGTCGTCATAAACAGGGCGACGATGACCATCGACTGGAAGAGGACCGAGGCACGGCGCGAGCAAATGGCGGCCGAGCGCGGCCCGCTTGAGGTCGTGGTGCCGACCACGCCGGGCGCCTCCGACTGGGTCCAGAAGCGGCTCCGCGAGGGCGACGAATACCTGATCGACCCGCAGTGAGCGGGAGCGGCACCATGGCGACACTCAATACATTCGACGCTGATGTCGGCGCAGACTCGGTGGCAGTGGCGATCGAGCGGGACGGCTACGCGATCGTGCGGGATCTTCTGGAACCCGACACCCTCGCGCGGCTCGCGAGCGAGCTGACCCCGCATCTGGAGGCAACGGAGCTCGGCGATCCCGACGCCTTCATGGGGCACAAGACGAAGCGCTTCGGCGCGTTGCTCTCACGCTGCCCGACGACGCGGTGCATGGTCGTTCACCCGCTCGCGCTGGGGATCGCCGATCGCGTGCTCGGGCCGTACTGCGCCCGCTACCAGGTTCATTACACCGGAGTCATGCACATCGAGCCCGGCGAGACCGTGCAAACGATGCACCGGGACACCGGCCCGTTCCCCATTCAGAACCCCGCGCCACCGCTGACGCTCGCGACCATGTGGGCGGTCACCGACTTTACGGCGGAGAACGGGGCGACCCGCATCGTGCCGGGGAGCCACCGCTGGCCCGACGAGCGCGTGCCGGAGCCGGACGAGATCGTGCAGGCGGAAATGCCGGCTGGGTCGATGCTGATGTATGTGGGCAGCCTGATCCACGGCGCCGGCGCCAATCGTGCGAACGGGGCTCGCTGCGGTGTCGCGCTTCACTACTGTCTGGGCTGGCTGCGCCAGGAGGAGAACCAGTATCTCGCCGTGCCGTTCGAGGAGGCGCGGACCTTCTCCCATAAGTTGCAGTGCCTGATGGGCTACGACCTCGCGACGGTCAATCTGGGCTTCGTCGACCACAAGCATCCGAACGACGTCCTGAACGGGACCGCCGGCGAGCAGGTGGGCGAGCTCGGAGCTCAGGAGCTGATGGATGCGGACAATGCGATCCAGCGCTTCAAGGTGGAAGGCACTGCAGCCGTCGGCCGCGCGCGCATGAGGGTGTGAGCGAAGGCCGCGCGAACAACCTGACCCGCGTCTTATGGGCGCTCACCTCATAGCGGATCCCAACTGAACACGTCGCCGGAGCGGTCCAGCGCGGCGAAGTGTGCCTGCAGCGCCGGCACGGCATGGTCGGCGATCGACTGCAGGTCCCAGCCCTCGCTCCGGTGGACGCTGCGGGCGGGCCGGAAGGGATCGAAGAGGAAGATCTCGTTGTGGCGCGTTCCGAAGACCTGGCCTGAGATGTCGTGCGCCGCATCGGACGCGAGAAACACGGCGAGCGGGGCGTTCTTCTCCGGCGTCATCTTCCTGAGGCGTTCGATTCGCTCCCGCTGCTCATCGGTGTCGGCCGGGATTTCGCTGGTCATCCGGCTCCAGGCGAAAGGCGCGATGCAGTTGGAGCGCACGTTGAAGCGCTTCATGTCGAGGGCGATTGACTTCGAGAGCGCGCAAATGCCGAGCTTGGCCGCCGCGTAGTTCGCCTGCCCGAAGTTTCCGATCAGCCCGGACGTGCTGGTCATGTGCACGAAGGCGCCCGCCTCCTGACGCCGAAAGTGCTCGGCCGCCGCCCGGCTCAGGAAGAAGCTGCCGTTGAGGTGCACGCCGACGACGGAGAGCCACTGCTCGGCGGTCATCTTGTGGAAGATCGTATCGCGCAGGATGCCGGCGTTGTTCACCACGATGTCGATGCGCTCGAACGCGTCTAGCGCCGTTGCCACGATGGCGCGCGCGCTGTCCCAACTGTCGACGCTGTGCGTGTCGACGACGGCGCTTCCGCCGGCTTCCTCGATCAGCCGCTTCGTCTCCTCGGAGGGGGTTGCCGAGCCGCCCTCTCCGGTGACCGAGACGCCGATATCGTTGACGACGACGGCGGCCCCGGTCCGCGCGAGCGCCAGCGCGATCTCGCGCCCGATGCCGCCGCCCGCGCCGGAGACGATTGCTACCTTTCCCTGATTCACCCTTCATCTCCCGTCATTTCTGTGGCGGCGCCTCCCGCGGCGCCCCATCCTTACGGGCGCTTCAGCCGAAGGCCGCGAGCCCGTTGCGCAGGACGAAGACGTCGCGCTCGACGGCGCGCGCGCGAAAGGCGCCGCTCCGCCACATCTCCACCTCGACGGTCTCGCCCGGAAAGACCGGCGCCGAGAAGCGCGCGGACATGCTGCGGAGCGCTCCGGGATCGTCGGCCGCCAACGCGCGCAAGATGGCGTGGCAGGCGATGCCGAAGGTGCAGAGCCCGTGAAGAATCGGCCGCTCGAAGCCCGCCTCCTGCGCGATAGACGGGTCGAGATGGAGCGGGTTGGGATCGCCGTTGAGGCGATAGAGCAGCGCCTGTTCCGGACGCGTCGCGATGGCGACGGCGCGGTCGGGATCGTCGCCGGGTTCCTTCGGCGCAGGTCGAGGCGTTCCGGGGGGGCCGTCGTAGCCGCCGTCGCCCCGGAGCATGAGCGTGCGGGTCTCGGTGGCGATGACCAAGCCCGTGTCGGCGTCGCGAAGGGTCTTCTCGAGATAGAGCAGTGCGCCTTTCGCGGCGCCCTTGTCGACGACATCGACGATCCGGGTTTCGCCGACGACCGTGCCGCCGACGGGGATGGGTTTCTGCAAGGAGAACCCCTGCTCGGCGTGGACGAGCCGGCCCGCGTCGACCGTCGTGCGCGGATCGGCCAGCCAGAAGCCGGGATGGCCGAGCACCGAGCAGAACGAGGGCACGATGCGCGGGCCCTTGTGGTCGTCCACGAATTGCAGCTGCCACGGGTCGAGGGGATCGCGGCCGAGCCCGATCGAGAGCGCGTAACGCACTGCGTCGAGCGGGCCGTAAGTCTGGCGGGCCTCGGGAATCTCGAAGCCCATGAGCGCATCGTAATTCACGGCGCGGGAATCTCAGGGTGCGGCGGGCAAATCACAGCCGTCGCGATGAAGCAGGGGGACTGCTGCAGATGGGGTCCGCGCGTCGGGCCATTCAGCCGTCGTAGTGCCCGACGATCGCCACGCTGCAGACGTTCTGCACGGGGTGGCCGCCCAGGTTGTGGGTCAGACCGTAGCGCATGGAATCGATCTGGCGTTCCTCCGCGCGGCCGAGGAACTGCAGGTAGATCTCGTAGAGCATCCGCAGGCCGGAGGCGCCAATGGGGTGGCCGAAACACTTCAGGCCGCCGTCGATCTGGCACGGCATTTCGCCGTCGGCATCGAAGCGGCCGTCGAGCACCGCCTTCCAGGCCTGGCCCTCGTCGGCGAGGCCGAGGTCCTCCATGGTCACCAGCTCCGTGATCGAGAAGCAGTCGTGGACTTCGGTCGCGCTGATTTCCTTGCGCGGGTCGTCGATGCCGGCCTCTTCGTAAGCGCGGTGGGCGGCGATGCGCGTGGTCTTGAAGTGGGCGCCGTTCCAGCTGTTGAAGCCGACTTCCTCGCCGTTCGAGACGCTGAGCTGCAGGCCCTTGACCGTCACGACATTGGTCTTGCCCAGCGTCATGGCGATCTCCGGCGTGGTGACGATGGCGCAGGCCGCGCCGTCGCTGAC
>JAPOPO010000538.1 GCA_026712885.1 Rhodospirillales bacterium
GGCGATGCCGCAAGCTGTCGAGGAACAGGCGGAGGCCATGGAGGGCTCGGACGGCGGCGGCGTGCGGCCGAGCGCGAGCCCGGTCGAACTCCCGTCCGTGGCCGCGTCCAGCAAGCTGCGGGCCGACTAACGGGCCGATTAAGCGGTCTTGCCCTTGTAGCGGCAGAGGTCGCGAACGACACAGGCCGGGCAGTCCGGCGTTCTCGCCTTGCAGACGTAGCGCCCGTGCAGGATCAACCAGTGATGCGCGTGCTGCTTGAAGCGCGCGGGCACGACGCGGTTGAGACCGTCTTCCACCGCGCGAGGGGTCTTTCCGGGAGCGAGGCCGCTGCGGTTCGCCAGACGAAAGATGTGGGTGTCGACCGCGATGGTGGGCTCGCCGAAGACCGTGTTGAGCACCACGTTCGCGGTCTTGCGGCCGACCCCGGGGAGCGCTTCGAGCGCCGCCCGGTCGTTCGGCACCGCGCCGCCGTGCTCCTCGAGAAGCGCCTGGCTTAGCGCGATCACGTTCTTGGCCTTCATGTTGTAGAGGCCGATGGTCTTTATGTGGTCCTTGAGGCGTGCCTCGCCAAGGGCGAGCATCTCCGCCGGCGTTTCGACCTCCTCAAAAAGTGCTTTTGTTGCCTTGTTGACACCCTTGTCCGTCGCTTGCGCCGACAGCACCACGGCGACGAGCAGCGTAAAGGGATTCCGGTAGTCGAGCTCGGTGGTCGGCGCCTCGATGCGCGCGGCGAGTCGTTCGAAGAATTCGGTGACGTTTGCCTTTTTCATCGGCTCTCGTAGGGTATCCTGCCGGGCTACTGGGGCAAGGGCTGCGGCTTGAGAATCGACGGCGCCGCGATTCTCCCTTTCCAGCCCCACACATAGTCCCGTACCCCTGCTGCGAGGGCCTGCCCCCTTGACATGGATGGTGAACTAAACTAGAACATACCCCATAAGTTTCCTGTTTGTTCGAAATCTGGGGAGCTGCCAATGCTGACCAAGAAGCAAAAGGAACTCCTGATTTTTATCGATTCCTATCTTGAACGGCATGGAATCGCGCCCTCGTTCGAGGAAATGAAGGAAGCTGTTAACCTCAAATCCAAATCCGGCATTCACCGGCTCGTAAAGGCGCTTGAGGAGCGCGAATTCCTGCGGCGATTGCCCCATCGGGCGCGTGCACTGGAAGTGTTGAGGCCACCGCCCTCCCGTGTCGCAGACGTGCCGGAGCGGCAGCCGAGCCGTCGCTTCCGGCCGAGCGTGATCAAGGCCGATTTTCGCTCCGGGCGCGGGACCGAGCGCCCGTCGGACGACCGGGCCAGCGTGGCACTGCCCCTCTACGGCCGCATCGCCGCCGGCACGCCGATCGAGGCCTTGCGCGACGAAACCAACCAGATCGACGTCCCTGGCGGAATGCTGGGGGCGGGTGAGCATTACGCGCTCGAAGTCGACGGCGATTCGATGGTCGAGGCCGGGATTCTCGAGGGCGATACCGCCGTGATCGAGCGCTGCGATTCGGCCGAGAACGGCACCATCGTCGTGGCCCTGGTGGACGACAGCGAGGTGACGCTTAAACGGTTGCGGCGCAAGGGCGAATCCATCGCACTGGAGCCCGCGAACACGCGCTACGAAACGCGTATTTTCGGCCCCGGCCGAGTCAAGGTGCAGGGGCGGCTCAAGGGCATTCTCCGCAGCTACTGAGCCATCGCCCGTTACCGATCCGGCGCCCGCCGGCCGACCCACGGCCGTTCGCCGCGCCTCTCGGCCACGCTTTCCACACGGGCGCCCTCCGGCTCCAACCAAATGGCGTGACCGCCGCCCCGCCAGAGGTCGAACCGGTCCACCACCGTCTCGGGGCCTTCGCACAGATCCCAGGCCGGGACGGCGCTTACGACGACGTCGGCGCGGCTGCAGTCCTCCTCGAACGCGCGCGGGTCGCGCACGAACGCGATCGTTCGATCGCCGCGCCGCTGGATGCAGCCGAGCGTATCGCATCGAAGCCCGGCGGCGGACGTGCCTCGGCCGTCACGCGGCCAGGTCGGCGCCTCCGCCTGTCCGTCCCGCCTCAGCCAGGTGTCGCTCACGAAGCGCCCCCGCTGGCGGGTGGAAATCCAGAATTGCCCGTCCTCGCCGCGCGTCGCCATCACCTTTGCATCACCGTCGACCAGGATGTCCGGCCTCCGCTCCAGGCCGGCAATCAGAATCCCACTGCCGATCACCGCGATCCCGAGAAAGCGCCAGCGGCTGCGCCAGAGGCAGAGCCACAGGCCCCCGACCACCATCGCGAGCAGCGCCGCTGCTGGCATCGCCGGAACCAGCGTAACCGCGCCCGGCTGTGCCGCGACCTGCCGGGCGATCCAGACCACCGCGTCGATACCCCAGCCCATCGGTGCGAGGGCGATCCCTTCCAGCCCGAACGGCATCAGGATGAGCGCGACCAGCCCCCAGGGCATGATCCAGAAGCCGGTGATCGGCACCGCGCCGAGATTGGCGAGAAGGCCGTAATCTGCAATGCGGTTGAAGTGGTAGACCGCGAACGGGCCGGTGGCGATGCCGGCCACCAGGGAGGTGAGCGTGACGCCGGCCGCGTAAACCACGGGACGGAGCACGAGGCCACCACGTGCCGCCATTCGGGCGAAGAGGCCCCGCGCCGCTTCGTAGGTCGCGATCAGGGCGGTCGCTGCGGCGAAGGACATCTGGAAGCTCGGCCCAAGCATGCTCTCGGGTGCGATCGCAAGCACCAGCAGCGCTGCCCAGGCAATCAGCCGCATGGAAAGGCTCGCCCGGTCCAGCATGATCGCGATCAGCACGACGCCCACCATGACGAACGCCCGCTGGGTCGGCACGCTCATGCCGGAGAGCAGCAGATACGCCACGGCTCCCAGCAGGGCGCAGGCCGCCGCCCACTTCTTGATCGGCGCTCTGAGGGCCACCGGCTCGATCAGCGCCAGCAGGCCACGCGTGGCGAAGAAGATGAATCCGGCGATCAGGCCGACGTGGAGCCCCGAGATCGCCAGCAGGTGCGCGAGGCCGGAATCCCGCATCGCCTTGAGCGCGGTGTTTTCGATGGCGCTGCGGTCGCCGGTCAGCAGCGCAGCCGCAAACGGGCCGGCCGAGGGAGACGCCTGCGCGAGGATTCGCGCTGAGACCCAATGGCGAACTCCCGATAGCAGCGGGAGCAGGCCACCGCTTTCTCCCTCGGGCGCGGCCATGGGCGACGGCGCGCCGTAGACGAAGCCGACCGCGCCGATCCGCTGGAACCATGCCTGCCGTGCAAAGTCCCACGCGCCTGGCTCCGCCGGTGTCGGCGGCGGCCTCAGCGAGGCCAAAGCGCTCAGCCACGATCCCGGGGAGGCCATATCGCCGGGGCCAGCGCGCCGCACGCTGAGACGCATTTTCGCGGGGGTCTCCCCTTCGGCCAGCCCTTCGATCACCACGCGATCGAGGAGGTAACGCTGCGGACCGTCGCCGGCGCCGACCCAGACCACGCGCCCGGACACGTCGACCGGGCCGATGGGGGCGGTAAGCACCGGCGCGCTGACCCGGTTGGAGCGCCAGTCGGCGCAGGCGAAGCCGGCCGCGAGCAACGCCAAGGCCGCGAGCCCGAGGGTTGGTGCGGTGTGCCGGCGCAGCAACAACGCCACGAGCGCGAAGAGGGCGGCGGCCAACGGCGCGATCCAGCCGGCCGGCTCCGCCGGCAGCGTGAGATAGAGGCCGCTGCCCGCGCCGAAGAGAACCGGCACCCACAAGAACACGCGGCGGCGCTCGGCGGCCCAAGCCGCGTCGAGATGAATGCGTAGGTGTGCCGCGCGCCTCAACACGTGGGCGACATCCCGCAGCCATGCGGCGCTTGGTCGGCCGGTCGCCTGTCGCCGGACGATATGGTAAACGCTCGACCGTTCCGACCCGTGGCCAGCAGCCGGGTCGTCTGCCGGGGGAGAGAACGCACATGAGCGTCGTCACGCGCTTTGCGCCGTCGCCGACGGGCATGCTGCACCTCGGCGGCGCCCGCACCGCCCTCTTCAACTGGCTCTGCGCGCGCCATCACGGCGGCACCTTTCGGCTGCGGCTGGAGGACACCGACCGCAAGCGCTCGACCCCCGAAGCCATCGCCGCGATCGTCGACGGCCTCACCTGGCTCGGCCTCGATTGGGACGGCGAGATCGTGCGCCAGTCCGAGCGCAGGCAGCGCCATGCCGCCGTTGCGCAGGATTTGCTCGCGGCCGGCGGCGCCTACCGCTGCTACTGCACGCCGGAAGAGCTGGAGGCCATGCGCGCCGAGGCCCGCACCCAGGGCCGGACCGCGCTCTACGACGGGCGCTGGCGGGACCGCGACCCGGCGGAGGCGCCGCCCGGCATCGACCCCGTGATCCGCTTTCGGGCACCGCAGGAAGGGGAAACACTGATATCGGACTTAGTACAACGAGATATCACAATAGATAACACGGCTCTCGACGACATGGTACTGCTGCGCGCCGACGGCACGCCGACCTACATGCTCTCGGTGGTGGTGGACGACCATGACATGGGGATCACTCATGCCATCCGGGGCGACGACCACCTCACTAACGCCTTTCGCCAGACTCAACTATTCCGCGCCCTCGGGTGGGAGCCGCCGGCCTACGCTCATATCCCCCTGATCCACGGACCTGACGGCGCCAAGCTCTCCAAGCGGCACGGCGCTGTCGCCGTCGGCGCCTACGCGGAGCTGGGCATTCTGCCCGCCGCCATGCGCAATGCTCTGCTCAGGCTCGGCTGGAGCCACGGCGACGACGAGATCATCGACACCGACCAGGCCGTCTCCTGGTTCGACCTCGATGCGGTAAACCGCGGCGCGGCGCGCTTCGACATGGAGAAGCTGCAGAGCCTCAACGGCCACTACATCCGCGAGAGCACCGCTTCCGAGCTGTTGGCCGACGTCGAGCAGAGGCTCGCCGCGCACTACCCGGCGGCGGCCACGGACGAAGGGCGGCGGCGGATCGCGGCCCTGCTGCCGGAGGCCAAGGCGCGGGCCAAGACACTGGTCGAGCTTGCTGACAATCTGGCGTTTCTGTTTCGCGATCCGCAAGACGCCATGACACCCAAAGCGCAACGGCTGCTCGATAACCTCAGCTTGGAGGAACAGGCACGCCTAGGCGTACTCGCGCGCATGCTGGAAGAGCTGGACGGGTGGGACGAGGCCGTGCTCGAACGCTTCCTCCGCGACTTCGCCGAGAGCGAGGGGGTCGGGCTGGGGAAGATCGCCCAGCCGCTGCGCGCGGCCTTGACGGGCTCGCACGCGTCCCCCGGAATTTTCGCCGTCATGGTGGCGCTCGGCCGGGAGGAGACGGTTACCCGTCTCGACGCCTTCGGTATCCTGACCGGCGGGCGGTAGGCGGAGACGGAGGAGCACGCGGCGTCAACCGTGGATGCCGGAGAGCCAGGGAGGAGCGAACGATGACGGACGATCGGGTCGACCTCGTGATCGCGAATGCGCATCTCTGGCGGGAGGACGCGCCGCGCGATCTCTTCGTCAAGGACGGTCGTTTCGTGCCCGCGCCCCCGGGCGGTGCTGCAGCGGCCGAGCACAGCATAGATGCCGGCGGGCGCCTCTGCGTGGCGGGGTTTCTGGAGCCGCACATCCACCTCGACAAGGCGCAGATCAACGACGACGTCAGGCCCAACCGCTCGGGCACCCTCGACGAGGCCATCGAGATCATCTGGGAGCGCAAGCGCGCCTACACGGTCGACGAGATCGCGGCGCGCGCGGTGCGCACCATCCGCACGGCCGTCGCCTGCGGGGTCACCCGCTTTCGCTCCCATGTGGATGTGGACAGTATCGGCGGCCTCCGCCCGCTCGAAGGCGTGCTCGAGGCGCGCGAGCAGACCCGCGACATCGCGGATGTGCGGATCGTCGCCTTCCCACAGGAAGGCATCTTCAAGGACAAGGGCACCGACGATTTGATGTGGAAGGCGATGGAGGCGGGCGCCGATCTGGGGGGCGGCATGCCCTTCAACGAGAACTCGCCCGCCGATAGCGCGCGCCACATCGCGCTCGCCTTCAAGATCGCGAGGCATCACGACGCCGACATCGACATGCACGTAGACGAGACCGACGATCCAAACGCAAAGACGCTCGAGATGCTGGCCGAGCAGACCATGGAGAACGGCTGGCAGGGGCGCGTCACCGCCGGCCACACCTGCGCGCTCGCGGGCTACGACGAGGACTACGCCAACCACGTGATCGGGCTCGTCCGCAAGGCAGGCATCCATATGATCGCGAACCCGGCAACCAATCTCATGCTGCAGGGGCGGGGCGATGCGCAGCCCAAACGGCGTGGTATCACCCGCGTGAAGGAGTTGCTGCGGGCCGGCGTCAACGTTGCCTGCGGGCAGGACTGCATCCGCGATACCTTCTACCCGTTCGGGCTGGGGGACCCATTGGAGGTGATGTTTCTCGCGAGCCACGCCGCGCACATGAGCCGCCCGCACGAGATCGAGACGGTCTTCGACATGCAGACCGGCGCCGCCGCCCGCACCATGGGGCTCGACGACTACGGCGCGGAGCCCGGCTATATCGCCGACCTGGTGATCATCGATGCGGCCGATCCGCTGGAGGCGCTGACCAGGCGGGCAGACCGCACCCACGTCATCAAACGCGGCCGTGTGGTTGCCGAGACCGTGACCCGGCGGCGCACGGTCTGGTCCTAGAAGCCGCGAGCGGCGCGGGGCCGCCAGGGGGAGGAACGACATGGCCATCGACGTTGCGAAGATCGAGATCAAGTCGGTCTCGGACGCCTCCGGTTTGGAGGAGCTGATCGCGTCGGGCCGCATGGCGGCTGATGAGGTCGTGGCCGTGATCGGCAAGACGGAGGGCAACGGCGGGGTCAACGACTTCACCCGAATCCTTTCGGACACCGCCTTCCGCGGCGTCCTGCTCAAGCACGGCACGCGCCGCGAAGAGGAAATCGGCGAAGTCCCCATGGTCTGGTCTGGCGGCTGCGACGGCGTACTCACGCCGCATGCGACCGTGTTCGCCAGCAACGACGAGCCCGGGCCGGCGGACTCAGCGCGCCTCGCCATGGGCACCGCCATGAGCGCGCCGATCCTGCCCGAGGATATCGGCCGGCCTGCGATGGTCGAGAAGATCGCGGACGGCGTCCGTGCGGCGATGTCGGACGCCGGGATCGACGACCCGGCGGACGTCCACTACGTCCAGACCAAGACGCCCCTGCTCACCATCGACACGGTGCGGGAGGCGCACGGGCGCGGCGAGACCGTGGCCTGCGAGGTGCATGAATCGATGGGGGTCTCCAACGGCACTACCGGGCTTGGCATCGCCGTCGCCCTCGGCGAGGTGAGCATGCCCAAGGCCGAGGAGATTTGCCGCAACCTCGATCTCTACTCCTCGGTTGCCTCGTGCTCCTCCGGCGTAGAGCTTGAGCGCGGGCAGATCGTCCTCTTCGGCAACGCGCCGGGGGCCGGCGGGCGCTTCCGCATCGGCCACGGCGTGATGCAGGACGCGCTCGACATCGACGGCATCTACGACGGCATCCGCAATGCCGGCCTCGACCTGCCGGAGCGCCCGCGCGCCGCCGACCTCGGTGGCAGGCTGGTGAACTGCTTTATCAAGTGCGAGGCCGACCGCACCGCCCGGCTGCGCGGGCGCCGCCAGATCATGCTGGATGATTCCGACGTCCACCATCACCGCCATTCCAAGGGCGCCGTGGGCGGCGTCGCCGCAGCGGCGATCGGCGATCCCGCCGTGTTCGTCTCGGTCGATGCGATGCACCAGGGGCCGCAGGGCGGCGGCCCGGTGGTGGCGATCGTGGACGTGGGTGCTTAAGCGCTTAAGCGCGTCTAGTCCGCGTCGGCCTCCACCGGCGGGGCCCAGTGGCGCAGGCTCGCCGATTCGATCGTGCCGTCGGGCATCACGGTGCCGTCGAGATTGGCCTGGCCGAAGAAGGCGTCCGCCACCTCGGCGCCGCGAAAGTCCGCGCGGATCAGGTCGGCCTCCCGGAAGTTCGCCTCGCGCAGGTTGGCGCCGGCGAGGTCCGCCGTGGCGAGCCGCGCGCGCTTGAAGCTGGCGCCGGAAAAATTCGCCTCGCGCAGGTTGGCGCCGATCAGCACCGCTTCCTCCAGCTTGGCGAGGCGCCCATCGGCGCGGCCGAGGTTGGCGTCCTCCAGGTCGGCGAGGCGAAGGTCGGCGCAGTAGAGCTCGGCGCCGCTGAAGTCGGCACCCTGGCACTTCGCGCCGGCGAGCTCGGCCTGCGCCAGGTTGCACTCGGAGAGCATGGCGCGGCCGAGGTCGGCGACCTTGAGATCGGCACTCCAGAGATCGGCGCCCGCGAGCCGCGCGCCGCGCAGGGTTGCTCCCCTGAAGGTCGCGAGCCGAAGGTTCGCCCCGGTGAGGTCGGCCTCGCTAAGGTCGGCGCCCCACAGGTCGACCTCGCGGAGGATGCTGCCGGCAAAGCTCGCCCCGCGCAGATCGGCCTGGCGGAAGTGAAAGCCTTGCAGGTCGAAGCGCGTGAGGTCGGCACCGGCGAGCTTGCCGGCCCGAATCTGGTCCCCGTTCGGCCGCCAGCCGGTCATCCGGCACCGCCTGCCGTCTCGATGCGGATGGGCGTTCCGACCTGAAGACCTAGCACGCGGTCCGCCCGGCCCCGGTTGACCGCGATCTCGGCCAAGCCGTTCGCGTTCTCGTACCAGAAGGCGGCGCCCGGCTCCGCGTCGGAGAACGTGCGCAGCCGCGTGAACCGCCGGGCGCCTGCGGCGATCGTCGCGTCTGCCGGCAGGCGGTCCGCGCGCAACCCCGTCATCGCGTTGCCGTAAGGGTCGATATAGACGATCGCCGCGCGGTCGGCCGGCCAGTCGATGCCGACCGGCGCCGCGCCGTCGAGCGGTGCGCCCGGCACAGCCTCGCCGCGGGCGATCCGCGCCGCCACCGGCGCGAAGAGATCGCGGCCGTGGAAGGAGGCGGAGAGGGCCGGCGGCTGCCAGGTGATCGTGAACCAGCGCGCATCGCGGGCGTGTTGGGCAACGATGGCGAGCAGGCCGTTGTCGGGGCCCACGAACCAGCGCTCACCGGCGCTCAGAGCGAGCGGCGCCCGGTCGCTGCCGACGCCCGGGTCGACCACGCAGACGAAGACCGCGCCCGGCGGAAACGCAGGCACGAACGCTGCCAGTAGATAAGCCGCAGGCTCCGGGTCGCAGGCCGGCAGATCGTCCGCGAGGTCGACCACGGGCACCCCCGGCGCCTCGCGTGCGAGCACGGCCTTCATCTGGCCCGTATAGGGTCCGCCTGGCCCGAAATCGGTGAAGAGGACGATCACGCGCCGCCTGCGCCGGGCGGCGGGTCGTCGAGATTGTCCATGCCCATGTAGGTGTCGAAGGCGCCGTCGACGCCCAGCAGCTGGCCCGAGATGTGGCGGCCGGAGTCGGAGCAGAGATAGAGCGCGAGGTCCGCGATCTCCTGCTCGGCAATGCCGGTGCGCATGGCGATGTTGCCGAGAATGGCCGCCTCCATCTCCTCCACCGTGCGGCCCGCGGCCTCGGCCTTGGCGCGGATCACGCGTCTGCCCCGCTCGTTGAGGATATAGCCCGGCAGGATGGCGTTGACGCTGATGTTGGCGGGGCCGAGCTCGATCGCCAGCGTCTTGGTCAGGCCGGAGATCGCGAACTTGGAGGTGGCGTAGGGGAGTCTCAGCGGGAAGCCGAGCCGGCCGGCGGTGGACGAGATGTTGACGATGGCGCCGCGGCCGGCTTGGCGCATCAGCGGGACCGCGCGGCGGGCGCAATAGAATTGGCCCGAGATGTTGACAGCGATCGTGCGGTCCCAGTCGGTGGGCTCGATCTGCTCCACCCGCGCGGTCGGGCCGGCGATCCCTGCGTTGTTGACCAGGACGTCGACGCCGCCCATGGCTTCCGCCGCGACTTCGAACAGCCGGTCGACCTGAGCGGGGTCCCCGACATCGGCCCCGATCGCGCCGATCCCTTTGGCCCGCACGTCTTCCACCAGGCCGGGCTGGACGTCGCAGGTGAAGACCGCCGCGCCGTTGGCCGCCAGTGTCTCAGCAATGACGCGCCCGATGCCCGAGCCGCCGGCGGTCACCACTGCACGGCGTCCCTTACACGATAGCTCCATGATCCGCTCCCGCTGCTGAAGAGAGCGCCAGAGTAACGGGCCGGACGCGGCTTGCCGAGAGCCGCGGAGATATACGGAATTTGCGGGGTGATGCCGTTTCGGTTGTGCGGTGCGCCGCATAGAATGCGCGCCATGGAACGCTATGATTTTCTGGTCATCGGTGCCGGCATGGCGGGGGCCTCGGCGGCGTACTGGCTCGCCGAGCGGGGGCGCGTCGTCGTTCTCGAGCAGGAGGATGCGGCCGGCTATCACTCCACCGGGCGTTCGGCTGCCATGTACATGGAGACCTATGGCGGCCCCCTGACCCGGGGGCTCGCCACTGCAGGCCGGGCTTTCCTCGCCGACCCGCCCTCCGGCTTCGCGGACTCGGCCCTGCTCAGCCCGCACCAAGTGCTCTATATCGGCCGCGCCGATCAGATTGAAGCGCTCGACCGGTTCTATGAGGAGTGCCGCCCGCTGGTGCCGACCCTGGCGCGTCTCAGTGCCGCCGAGACCCTCAGCCAGCCCGTGCCGCTGCGCGAGGACTACGTCGCCGGCGCGGTCCTGGAACAGGTGTCGGAAGAGATCGACGTGTCCGCCCTGCATCAGGGTTATTTGCGCGGCCTTCGAGCCCGCGGCGGCACTCTGATGACGGAAGCGGAGGTAACCGCGCTCACCCGCAACGGCGACCTCTGGCACGCGGAGACGCCGGCAGGTGCCTTCGCTGCGCCGGTCGTGATCAATGCTGCCGGTGCGTGGTGCGATGCCGTCGCCGCGCTCGCCGGTGTCGCGCCGATTGGCCTTGAGCCGAAACGCCGGACGGCATTCATCTTCGACGGGCCGGCGAATTGCGACGTGGGCGACTGGCCGATGGTTCACGACATCGGTGATGATTTCTACCTCAAGCCCGATGCCGGCCGGGTTCTTGGCTCGCCCGCCGACGAGGCGGCCTCGGACCCCTGCGACGCCTACGCGGAAGAGCTCGACATCGCCATCGGCGCCGATCGAATTATGCAGGCGACGACGCTGGAGATCCGCCACATCCGCAACAAGTGGGCGGGCCTCAGGAGCTTCGTCGCGGACCGCATGCCGGTGGCGGGCTTCGACGTTGCCGCCGAGGGCTTCTTCTGGCTGGCGGGTCAGGGGGGTGCCGGCATCATGACCGCGCCCGCGCTCGGTGCCATCACCGCGGCAATTGCCGCAGGCGATCCCCTGCCGGAAGAGGCTGCAGCGCGCGGCGTCACCGCAGCGCAGCTCAGCCCCGGCCGCTTACTCTGAAGCGGAGACCGGCTCGGCGATCACGCGAATTTCGTCGCCCTGCACGGCGTTGTAGAAGCAGGCCGGGCGGTTGGTGTGGCAGGCGGGGCCGGTCTGATCGACCAGGAGCAGAAGGGCGTCGCTGTCGCAGTCGAAACGCAGCTCGACCAGACGCTGGATGTGCCCCGAGCTTTCGCCCTTGCGCCAGAGCTGCTGGCGCGAGCGAGACCAGTAGCAGACGCGGCCGGTTGTCAGCGTCTCACGCACCGCGTCGGCGTTCATCCACGCGAGCATCAGCACCGCGCGGGTTTCGTGCGATTGCGCGATCGCGGGAATGAGGCCTGAATCGTCGAAACGCAGGCGCTCGATCACCTGTCCGGCCAGGTCGGCGCTCGTCGTCATCTGCGTTCCCCGTGCGTGAGAGCACGAAGCTAGTGCCCCGCCCGCGCCGAATCAACGAACCGTCCGATACAGAGCGAGGCCAGCGCGGCGCCGCCGTGGCAAAGCGCGAACAGCGCGAGCGCCGCGACCACAATTGACGGGCCCGACGGCGTATCCCAGGCGAGGGAGCCGTGAAGCCCGCCGGCCACCGCCACCGCCCCGACCGCGCTCGCGAGCAACGCCATCTGCTCGGGCGAGCGGGCGAGCCGGCGCGCCGTCGCCGCAGGGATGATCAGGAGCGACACGATCAGGATCAGGCCAATGATCTTCATGGCGATGGCCACAGCGAGGGCGATCAGGAGGGTGAATGCGATGCGGACGAGGCCGACCCGCACGCCTTCGGCGCGCGCAAGCTCTTCGTGGACCGTGACGGCCAGCAAGGGCCGCCAGATCAGCGCCGTCGCAATGAGCACCGCGCCGCCGCCGCCGTAAATCCAGATCAGGTCTTGGCCGGTGATGGCCAGGATGTCGCCAAAAA
This sequence comes from Rhodospirillales bacterium, assembly GCA_026712885.1. GTDB lineage: Bacteria > Pseudomonadota > Alphaproteobacteria > UBA828 > UBA828 > WTGU01. The sequence goes on from JAPOPO010000538.1 coordinate 12,258, forward strand.
GGTAGGTCATCAGGTCCACGCGCACGCTTTGCAGGAAGCTGATCCCGACGAGGCCGAGGGCCAGCGTGCCGTGCGCGAGGATGCCGAGGAGTGTGTCGGTGGCTATTCGCCTTTGCTGCTGGAGCAGGAGCAGCAGCAGGGCCAGCGCGACGCACATGAGGATGATACCGCCGTTGAGGTCGATGCCGAGGACGACGCCAAGCAGCACGCCCAGCAGCGCACTGTGCGCGATCGAATCGCCAAAGTAAGCCATCCGCCGCCACACCATGAAGCAGCCGAGCGGCCCGGTGGCGAGCGCCACACCGATGCCGCCCGCAAGCGCGCGCGCGAAGAAGTCGTCGAACACCGTGCGCTCAGCCGGCTCCGCCGGGCGGAGGCTCCGCCTTGGGTGCGTCGGTATCGACCGGCGGCAGGTTTGTGGGCAGACCGTGGCTGTGGTCGTGGTCGTGGGTGTAAACCGCGAGCCCGGCGGCCGCACCGGGACCAAACAGCGAGATGTACTCGGGGTGACGGCTCACCGCCTCCGGCTTACCGGCGCAGCAGACATGCCCGTTGATGCACACCACGCGATCGGTCGCGCCCAACACGAGGTGGAGGTCATGGGAGATGATCAGCACGCCGCAGCCGCGCCGATCCCGCAGGCGGCCGATCAATTGGTGCATGGCCAGTTGGCCCGCGAAATCGACCTGCTGGATCGGCTCGTCCAGCACCAGCAGGTCGGGGTCCCGCAGCAGCGCGCGGGCGAGCAGGACGCGCCTGAACTCGCCGCCGGAGAGGTTGCTGAGCTGGCGGTCGATCACCGCTACGGTACCCACCTCGTCCAGCACCGCAACGGCCTCGGCTCGGGCCCGACGCCCCGCCATGGTCAGAAAGCGGCGCACGGTGAGCGGCAGAAGCGATTCCGGCGCGATGCGCTGGGGGACGTAGCCCACCACGGCGCCCGGCGCGCGCTCGACGACACCCGCATGCGGCTTGATGAGGCCGAGCAGCGCGCGTACGGCAGAGGTCTTGCCGGCCCCGTTCGGCCCGATCAGGCTCACCACCTAGCGGCGGCGGACCTCGATCGAGACCCGATCCAACACGGTGCGCCCGCCGTAGCGAACCACCAAGTCGCGGCCCGAAGCGAGTAGCGGCTCGGCGGCGGCGTGCGGCCGGGGGGTCAGGGGGTCTGCGGAAGCGTCGTGCAGCGCGGACACTTGCCGTGCAACTCGATGATCTTGCGCGAGAGCGCGAAGCCGGAGCCGGCCGCCTGGTCCGCGACAGCGCGATCGATGCTGGCCGCATTCATCTCCGACACGTCGCCGCAGTCCCCGCAGATGAGAAATTGGGCGCTGTGGCGGCGGTCGGGCTGTGGGCAGCCGACGAAGGCGTTGAGACTGTCGATGCGGTGGACCAGGCCCTGGGCCATCAGGAACTCGAGAGCGCGGTAGACCGTCGGCGGCTTGGCCGCGCCCTCCCCATCGCCGAGCGCGGCGAGCAGGTCGTAGGCCTTGACCGCGCGATGACTGCTCCAAACCAGCTTCAGGACTTTGCGTCGCAACGGGGTGAGCCGGACGCCCCGCTCGCGGCACACGGCATCGGCGCGGGCAAGCGCGTCCTCGATACAGGATTGATGTTTGTGCCCGCCTTCGTGGAAAGCTGGCCCATCGTCTTGCGGACTGCTCATTCGCTCCTCGCATTCACCGCCACGAACAGCGTCGCGCCGCGGCCTGCAAGTTACACTATATCATATCCAGGCATTTCTGCTCGGCGGCGAAAGTCTTGCCTCGAGCTCCGGGGCTCGGCACCTCTGGGCGGCCAGGCGGCTGCCGTGCACGGGTTCAGCGCGCCCAGATGGATACGGTGCTCAGATAGTTCCGGTTGGCCCGGTCGAGGGGATAGAAGATTTCGCTGTCGCGCCCGAACCAGCGCTCGTAGATCTCGTCGTAGCGGCTGTTGGAGTCCTTGACGCCGCTGAACATGTCGATGAGGACCCGGTTGACGGTGTCGCGCCAGGGGCTGTCGTCCTGCGGCAGCACGCAGGCCAGAGATTCCATGGCGAGGGCGTAGGTACGCGGCAGCAAGACCACGCTGCGGCGCGGCTCCGCCTTCGCCGCGAGCCCCAGAAGCGTGATGCCGATGTTGGCGACGCCGCTCACCTCGCCTGCCGCAAGCGCGCTCATGGCATCCTTCATGCTGGGGTAGAGTTGCAGATTGGCCGTGGGCAGCTGGTCCTGGACGATTGTCACTGTCGTGGTGCCCTCGACCACGCCGATATCGAGCGTTCCGAGGTCCACGCCGCCGGTGGCCTTCTCCCGGTAAATCAGAATGCGTGTGCCGTCGCGGAAGAAGGGCACCGAGAAGTCGACCAGCACTTCCCGGTCCCAGGTCGGCGTCGTGATGCCGCAGACGATGTCGAGCTCGCCTGCGGCAACCCGCTCCAGTCGATCCCCGGGCGTGACTTCCTGAAGTTCCAGCGTGACCGGGCGGCCGACCTTCTCCTCCGCGGCGCCCCGGATCAACTCCAGCAGATCGACCGAGAAGCCCTCGAACCCGCCTGTTTCCAGCTTTCGTGCGAAGGGCGGTGCGCTCGCCCTGGTGCCGGCGCGAATGACGCCCTCGGACTCGATCTTGGCGAGGACGCCGTCGGCTGCTGCGTGCGCAGTCGGCGCGAGGCGTGGCTCCGCCAACGTGAGGAGGACAAGTGCAAGCAAGAGGCCCACGTACCGAAGGGTCACCCAAAGGTGCAGCCGAGTAAGAGTTCGACATTCACCGAAGCCGGACATTCTTCCCCCGAAAGCCTGTTGCCGCTCCCGTGGGCCGCGAGTCCAGCGCGCGGCGGGCACCGGTAGAGCGACAACAGAAACTGGATCCTCGCTCGTGGCACGATACTCTATTTCGCGTTCTAGCCATATCGGATAGGCTTTCGAATCGCTGCGGCCAGAGGCACCGCGGCAGGGGCCGGGACGACCAGTGGACCGATCCGTTGATCTCTCTCCGGCCACGTCAAATCGAGTTGGCGCGATGATTTACGCGACGATCATCGATAACCGACGCGCTGCGGCCATGGGTTTTCGCCGAGCCTCCATGGCGAACTCCGCCTCGGCGCGGACAAGGTGATGCGCGGGCGCGCCCGAGCCTCTCCACTCCATCCGGGAGGTAGCCAGGCGCGGCGGCCCCCCTATCGCTTCTTCGATCCCCGAGCCGGCCGCATGGCGCCCGCCACCGGGCGCATGAGGCGGCGTCTGCGGTCTTGGCGCCTGCTTCTCGCGGCCTTGCTCACCGCCTGGGCAGGCTTGGCTTCCCCGGCGCTCGCCGACCGGCTGCAGGAGATTCAGGACCGCGGCCACGTCATCGTCGGCGTCAAGGAGGACTACGCGCCCTTCGGCTTCCGCGATGCCGAGGGCACGCTCGTGGGCTACGACGTCGACGTGGCGCGCGGCTTCGCAGAGGCCATCGGGGTGGACGTGGAGCTGGTGCCGGTGACTAGCGCCAACCGCTTGCAGAAGGTTGGGCGGGGCGAGATCGACATCGTCGCCGCCACCATGGGCGATACCCGCAGCCGCCGCGAACTGGTCACCATGATCGAGCCGCAGTACTACGGCGACGGGGCCAACGTGCTGCTGCGGGACAGCGCCAAGATCGGCACCTGGGCGGATTTGCGCGGCCATACGGTCTGCGGCCTTCAGGGCTCGTTGTGGAACCGGCTCGCGAAGCAGCGGCTGCTGCTCGACGTGACCGCGTTCAACAGCACCCGCGAAGCCAGCCAGGCTCTCCGCAACGGGCATTGCGTCGGCTGGATCTACGACGAGGTCCTCCTTCTTCACGAAATCGAGACCGGCGACTGGGAGGGTTATTCCGTCTCGCTGCCGACGCGCTTCGTGCTGCCCTGGGCCGTCGCCATCGCCAAGGAGGAAGGTGGCGGTTCGCTCGATCAGCTAATGGGCGACACGTTGGCGCAGTGGCATCGCGACGGCTTCCTGCAGTCGCTGGAAGAGAAGTGGGGCCTGCCGCCGTCTCCGTTCCTGCGGGACGCGCGCACCACCTGGCAGGAGGTCGACGAGGGTGGCGAGCTGAAATGCCAACGCAACGAGCAGGGCCAGTGGCCACTGGAATGCCGCGAGGTCGCTCTCGTCACGGGCAGCGGCATCGGCGGCCTCTCGGGCTTCTCGCTGACAATCATGGAGGTGACGGGACTCGACATCAGCATCCTGTACGACCCGCTCGACCGAGACGTATTCCTCTATGGCTTGGGCCTGACGGCGCTGCTGTCTCTGATCACGGTGGTCGGCAGCGTCGTCCTCGGCGTGCTGTTCGGTTGGCTGATGCACCGGCGGGTGCCGGGAGTGAGCCACTTCCTGCGGGCGTTCAGCGAGTTCATGCGCATGACGCCCCCGCTGCTCCAGCTCTACATCGTGTTCTTCGGCCTGGGCGGCGTGCTGCTGGCTCTGGGCTTCACCCTCGATGCGTTCCTGGTCGCCGCTGTGGTGCTGTCGCTCTACGCGGCATCGAGCAATGCGATCGCGTTCTCGCTGGCCGCAGATGTTGCTGCCGCGGGCGGACGCAAGCTCCGCTTTACGCCGCGGGATGTGCAGCGGGCGTTGGTGCTCTGCTACGCCGCGGTGATGGGCAATTCCGCCAACATCGTGAAAGCCACCGGGATGGCCAGCACGCTCGCCCTGCCTGAGCTGGTCCACGCCAGCACGTCGATCGTGGCCGAGAAGGGCAACGCCGACGTGATGATGAACCTGCTTCTGATCTGTTACTTCGTCCTGGTCATCATCACGGTCCAGCTCTTCCGGCGGTTCGAGCGGGGCAGGGCCGTCGCGCGATGACCGCGCAGGAGATTGTCGACGTTCTGTGGGCCTGGTCGCCCTACCTGGCGGAGGGGTTTGGCTGGAATATCATCGTCTCCCTGCTCGCCATGGCCGTCGGTACCGTCGTCGGTATGCTGCTGGCCCTGCTGCGGGGTGGCTCCCACTGGAGCGTGAGGCACAGCGGAGGCGCGGTGACGACGCTCGCGCGCAATGCGCCGACCTTCGTCATGCTGTTCTACCTCGCCTACATCATCCCCACCGAGTTCACGCTCTTCGGCGCCGCCGCGACCTTTCCGGCCTGGATCAAGGCGGCGCTGGCGCTGGGCATCGCCGTCGCCGGCTACGTGTCGGACAACGCGCTCGCCGCCATACGGCACTTGCGTCGCCACGAGATGGCGGAAGCGTTGCTGTTCGTTCCGGCGTGGACCAGCTACTTTCTGATCATCGTCATGGCCTCCAGCACCGCCTCGGTGATCGGCGTGCCGGAGCTCGTGCGTCGGGCGGATACGGTGATCGGCGCGGTCGATGAGGTGGGGCTCGCGCTCTGGGTCTATCTTTGGGCTATGATCTGGTTCCTCGGGTTCAGCCTTATTTTGACGTTTGGCATGAATTGGCTCAGCAGGCACATCAAGCGGCGCGTCCATCGGCCGCTGGAGGAGGCCACCGACCTTACCGGCGGCCCGCTGCCGTGAGCACGCCCCGCGCCGGGCGTGGGCTTCGGCCGTACGCCGCAGCGGGATATCGCCGTTGACCCTCTCCAGACGACTGATCATCACTGTCGCGGCGTCCGTCGGCGTGGCGATCGGCGGTGTCGCGCTGGCGATGGGATTCCTCGCGCGCGACGCGCTGATCGAGCAGGCCGAAGACCAGGCGTTGCTTGTCGCCGGGCTCATCGCGAGCGAAGCCAACCGGGCGGAGCACACCGCCGACGAAATCGACCGCATGATCGTCAGGCAGATGGAAGCGCAGGCTCTGGCCATCGCTCGTCATCTTGACGATCACTCACATGAGGCGGAGAGCCGGGATACCCTCGGCACTTATTTCGCCAAGTTGACGGCGGACAGCGCCGTCGACGACATCTGGCTGCTGGACGAAAGGGGTCGGCCGCTGGTGCGCGCTGTCGGCGGCCTCAGCGAGAGCGGTGCGCTGGATCTGGCGTCCGCCGGAATCGATCCTCGTGCCGTGGAGGCGCTGGTATCGGGTCGACGTTTCTCCGTCGCCTTTCAGTCGGTCCCGCCAATGGGGTGGGAAAAGCCGATCAGGTACGTCGGCGTTCGCGCCGGCACACGAGAGACCGTGCTGGTCGGCACGCTGGCATCCGAGACTGGCGGTCCCGGCGATGTCATCGGCATCGGGGCGGCGCTGGACTCACTGGCCGGGCGCGAGGCTATTCGCTCGATCTGGGTGGTCAACGACCTTCTCCACCTGATCGGCATGGCTACCTTTGAGGACAGAGCCAGTTCCGCGGCCGACGCGGCGCTGTCTTCGGACGACCAGGATCTCGCCACACGCGTTCTCGGCGTCGACGGCGCTGAATCGTTTCTCGGCGAAAACGCTCTCCATGTGGCGGCGCCGATTCTCGATCGCGGCGGCGTCGCCACGGGCGCCGCGGTGATCCACATGCAGCGGGACCATCTGGATCGGCTGTTTGAGGACCACATCAAGTATGGCCTGATCGTAGCCGCAGCAGCCTTCGCCATCGGCTCCATCATCGCAGCAGTCTCCGCGCGCCGCATCGTGCAGCCGGTCACGGCGTTGACCACGGCCGCAGCGGAGGTGGACACCGACACGCTAAGTTTCGCCCCGGAAACGCTGGACTCCGTCGCCGTCAGGCGGGACGAGCTCGGCACACTA
>JAPOPO010000539.1 GCA_026712885.1 Rhodospirillales bacterium
CGGCAAGCTGGCGAAGGGCGGGCGCGTGCAGGTCGGCTTCAAGGACGGCAAGCTCACATTCAGCTTCCCGGCATCCGATGCGTCCGGCCGCAAGGGCGGCGGCGGCTCCGGCCGGCGCCGCGGGCGCCGCCGAGCTCGCCAAGCCGCCGATCGGCTTCGCCCGGACGGAGCGCGAGGGCGACGACGAAGAGGCGATCAAGCGGATGTTCGCGCCGGAGTTCCGCAACCGGCTCGACGCCGGGATCCGGTTCGCCGCGCTCTCGCCGGAGGTAATCGTGCGCGTGGTGGACAAGTTCATCATCCAGCTGGAAGAGCAGCTCGCCGACCGCAACGTCACGATCGAGCTGAGCGCTGCGGCGCGGACCTGGCTTGCCGAGAACGGCTACGATCCCACCTACGGCGCCCGGCCGCTCGCGCGGCTGATCCAGGAGGAGATCAAGAAGCCGCTCGCCGACGAGCTCTTGTTCGGCAAGCTGGCGAAGGGCGGGCGCGTGCAGGTCGGCTTCAAGGACGGCAAGCTCACATTCAGCTTCCCGGCATCCGATGCGTCCGGCCGCAAGGGCGGCGGCGGCTCCGGCCGGCGCGGCGGCTCCGGCAAGCGCCCCCGCGTGCCCGAATACGCGTCCTGACCGGCTGCACGCGGCGCGGTGCCCATCCCCTTCCTCACCGGGTTGAGGGTTCTCGACCTCAGCCAGTACATCCCTGGACCGTACGGGAGCCTGATCCTCGCCGACCTGGGCGCGGAGGTGATCAAGGTCGAGCCGCCCGGCGGGGAGCCGATGCGGGGCGTCGGACCCAAGGACGAGTCCGGAGTCTCGGTCTGGTACCGGATGGTGAACGGCGGCAAGACCGTGGTCGAGATCGACCTGAAGTCGGACGACGGCAAGCGCGACTTCCGCGCCCTGGTGGAGCAGTCCGACGCGTTCCTCGAGTCCTACCGGCCGGGCGTGCTGGCCCGCCTCGGCTTCGGCCACGAGGCGCTGCACGAGATGAACCCCGGCATCGTCTCCTGCTCGCTCTCCGGCTGGGGTCTGGAGGGGCCCTATCGCCTGCGTGGCGGACACGACATCAATTACATGGGGCTGATGGGCGGGCTGGAGCGCTCCGGCGTGCCCGAGCGGCCGATCGTCTCCTTCCCGCCCACCGCCGATTTCGCGAGCGGGATGCAGGCCGCGCTCAGCATCATGGGCGGGCTGCTCGGCCGTAGCCGCAACAAGGACGGACGCGGCGCCACTATCGACGTCAGCATCGCCGAGACCGTGCTGCCCTGGCAGGTGTGGGCGCTGAACGGGCTCTTCCACACGGAGTGGGACGCAGCGCGGGGCGCGCAGTTCCCGAACGGCGGCGCGGCCTTCTACAACATCTACGAGACCCTCGACGGCCGTTTCATCACCTTGGGCGCGCTTGAGGACAAGTTCTGGGCCAACTTCTGCACCGCCTGCGACCGGCCCGAGTGGATCCGGCGCCAGTGGGAGCCCCGGCCCCAGGAATCCCTGATCGGCGAGGTCGCTGCCTTCGTCCGCGCGCACACGCTCGACGAGATGAACGGGCTGATAGAAGGCGTGGACTGCTGCTACGAGCCGGTCCATCGCCTGGAAGACGTGCCGGACCATCCGCAGATCAAGGCGCGGCAGATGCTGCGCCGGCACGATGACCCGACGCCGGCCTACGAGGTTCTGTTTCCCGGCTGGATCGACGGCGAACCCCCGCCGCCGCGCCCGCCGGTGGAATACATGAGCGCGCCCGACGTGCTCACCCGCTGGCGGGACTGAACGCGAGCGGTGCGGCCATGAGCATCGACAAGGACACCGTGATGCGGATCGCGCGCCTCTCGCGCATCGCGATGGAGGAAGACGCGCTCGAGCCCATGGCGCAGGAGCTGAACGGCATCCTCGCCTGGGTCGAGCAGCTGGGCGAGGTGGATACCGAGGGCGTCGAGCCGATGACCGGCGCTATCGCCGCGACGCTGCCCCAACGCGACGACGACGCGGAGGCGGGCACCGCCACCGACGATCTGTTGGCCAACGCGCCCGAGGCCGACGACGGCTTCTTCGTCGTGCCCAAGGTGGTCGAGTGAGCGATCTCACCGCGCTCACCATCGCCGATGCTCGCGCCGGGCTCGCAGCGCGCGAGTTCTCGGCGCGCGAGTTGACCGACGCGCACATTGCCGCCGTCGAAACCGGCCGCGATCTCAACGCTTTCGTCGCCGAGACCTTCGACGCCGCGCGAACAGCGGCGGATGCCGCCGATCAACGCCTCGCGACGGGCGAGGGGCGGCTGCTGGAAGGCATCCCGCTCGCGGTCAAGGACCTCTTCTGCACCCGCGGCGTGCGCAGCCAGGCCTGCTCTAGGATCCTCGACGGCTTCGAGCCGCCCTACGAATCAACCGTCACCGCCAACCTCTGGGACGCGGGCGCGCTCATGCTGGGCAAGACCAACATGGACGAGTTCGCCATGGGCTCGGCCAACGTCACCAGCGCCGACGGCCCGGTCATCAACCCCTGGCGCCGGCGGGGCGAGGACAAGCCGCTGGTGCCGGGCGGCAGCTCCGGAGGCTCGGCCGCAGCCGTGGCAGCGGGCCTCTGCCTCGGCGCCACCGGGACCGATACCGGCGGTTCGATCCGCCAGCCCGGGGCCTTCTGCGGCATCGTCGGCATGAAGCCCACCTATGGCCGCTGCTCGCGCTGGGGCATGATCGCCTTCGCCTCCTCGCTCGACCAGGCGGGGCCGCTCACCCGGACGGTGGAGGACGCGGCGCTCATGCTGCAGGCGATGGCGGGCCACGACCCCAAGGATTCCACCTCCATCGACCGCCCGGTGCCCGACTACGCGGCGAGCCTCACGGGCGACGTGCGCGACATCACCATCGGCGTGCCGGCGGAATACCGGATGGACGGCATGCCGGCGGAGATCGAGGCGCTGTGGGCCGAGGGCGTAGACTGGTTTCGCGACGCAGGCGCGAAGGTGGTCGACATCTCGCTCCCGCTTACCAAGTACGCGCTCCCCACCTATTACATCGTGGCGCCGGCGGAGGCCTCCTCCAACCTCGCGCGCTACGACGGCGTGCGCTACGGGCTGCGTGTGGAAGGCGACGACCCGACCGAGATGTATGCGCGCACACGCGCGGCGGGCTTCGGGCGTGAGGTCAGGCGGCGCATCCTGATCGGCACCTACGTGCTGTCGGCCGGCTATTACGACGCCTACTACCTGAAGGCGCAGAAGGTGCGGACGCTGATCGCGCGCGATTTCGAGAGCGCGTTCGAGACCGTGGACGCGGTGCTGACGCCGACCGCGCCGTTCGCCGCCTTCGCCATCGGCGAGAAGATGGACGATCCCATCGCCATGTACCTGAACGACGTGTTCACGGTGCCGGCGAGCCTCGCGGGACTGCCCGCGATCTCGGTGCCGGCGGGGCTCACGGGCGACGGCCTGCCGCTCGGCCTGCACCTGATCGCGCGGCCCTTCGACGAGCCGACGCTGTTCCGCGCCGCAGGCGTGCTGGAGAGCGCGGCCGGCTTCAGCCATCGCCCCGACCGGAGCGGTGCCGGAGGGGCGGCGTGAGCGCGGGCAGCTACCGCATCAGGGGCCGCGAGGGCGACTGGGAGATCGCGGTCGGGCTGGAGGTTCACGCCCAGGTGGTCTCGGAGGCCAAGCTCTTCTCCACCGCGCCCACCGCCTTCGGCGCCGAGCCCAACACGCAAGTCTCGCTCGTCGATGCCGCGATGCCCGGCATGCTGCCGGTGATCAACAGCCATTGCGTGACGCAG
>JAPOPO010000106.1 GCA_026712885.1 Rhodospirillales bacterium
AACAGGCTCGGCAGTGGTTTCTGTGGCGGGCTCGGCGGCGGCGGGGGGGGCCCCCCCAACGGCGAGCCGCCGGGCTTGTGCGGGGGGGCTCCCCCGGGGCGCGGCCCTCTCCCCCCCCGCGCCCCCCGCTCGCCCCGCGCGCGGCGCCGCCCGCCGTAGCGGCCGCCGTCTGGCGTGCGGCGGCCGTCTCCTCCGGAGCCCCGCTCTCGCCCATGCCGACCGCCTCGGTCAGCCGGGTCGAGACGTCGTCGACGAGGTCTGTCGCGACCTGGCCCCCGGTCGACTGGTACTGCCAACCCCCGTAGGCGAGGCCCGCAAGCACCAGGACAAGGAGAATGAGCCAGAACTTAGGTCTGGGGCTGGTATCGCTGGGCGATGGGAAGGCGAGCCGCTGCTCACCCTTCTCGAGACCCTGCTCGCGCTTGAAGGCATCGACGATCTCGTCCGGATCGAGCCCGAGAAAGCCCGAATAGCTGCGCAAAAACCCGATCGCGTAGGTCGTGCCGGGGATTCGGTCGAATCGGCCTTCCTCGAGCGCTTCGAGGTAGTGCTCCTGTATTCGAAGCACGTGGGCAGCGTCGGAAATGCTGTAGCCGCCCCTGGTCCGCGCTTCCCGCAGCTCTTCGCAGAAGCTCGGGAGAGCGCGCTGCTCATCACCGCCCGTCTCGTGAACGAGTCGCGGCCCGCCCAGATCACGTTCGGCTGCCTCGAACGGCACCCGCAGAGGTTCCTTCATGACACGCGTCCTGCAACCGCGAGCACGCGCACCTCCCTCCCTGATGGCGTTGCGCGCTCAGGCACCCACTTGCGACCTTCCGATCCGCTCCATGTTGTGTTCGCGCCACCGTCTCGTTTCGCCAGTTATTTCTCTGACGTCTAAAGACAGCGACTCGATCAGCCGTCCTCCCAAGCTAACAGCTAGGCTGGAGATGCTATCATCGGCTGTCATCCTGCGCAATCATAGACTTACACACTGTAAAACTCTCGTCATGCGTTGGTGGGCAGAGGACGGCGAGTTGATTCATTACCGTCAGTAACGCCTGTGGCACCACGTTCGGCGCTGAATGCGAGTGCATTCACTGCCTGATCCATCAGTTCAGCGATGATTTCACTCGTCGACTGTTCCGACGTCACCATGCCGACACTTTGACCAGCCATCAGAGAGCCGTCCTCGACGTCGCCCTCAATCGCGGCCCGGCGCAGCGCACCGGCCCAGAAATGCTCGATGGCGAGCCGAGCGGCGCCGAGTTCCATTTCGCCCTGGCGATAGCGCGCGATGGTTTCCCGCTGGAACGCCTCGAAACGCTCGCTCGCCTTGTTGGCGACGGCGCGCACCGGGATAACGGGAAAATCGGGGTCCACCTGCACCGATAGCCGCGCATCGCGCGCATTTGCACGAATCATCGCCTGCTTGAAGCGCGGATGGGCGACCGATTCTGTCGCACAGACGAAGCGGGTGCCGAGCTGGCAGCCGGCAGCGCCCATCGCCAGATAGAGCGCGACCGCATCGCCCCGCCCGATTCCGCCACCGACGAAGACCGGCACATCGTCGAAGTGGGGCAGCCCCTCCGGGGCGAGCACGTTGGTGGACCCCGGGCCGATGTGCCCGCCCGCCTCCATGCCTTCGATGATGAGCGCGTCGATGCCCCGCTTGGCGAGCCTGCGGGCGAGCGGCAACGTCGATGCGAAGGCGACGACGCGGATGCCAGCCTCCTTCAGGGTCTCGACAGTCCGCTTGGGCGGCAGCCCGCCGGCCAGCACCACGTGGCCGACCCGGCGCTCAACGCAGGTCGCGACGAGCGCGTCGAGCTCCGGGTGCATGACGATGATATTGACCCCGAAGGGCTTGTCGCAGCGCTCGTAGACGCCGTCGATCTCCACCGCAAGCTGGTCCGGGGAGAGCGACCCGCAGGCCACCACGCCGAAGCCGCCGGCGTTGGAGATGGCGGCCACCAAGTTCCGTTCGGAGACCCACGACATCGCGCCGCCCATGATCGCGTAGCGGGTGCCGAGGAAGGCCCGCCCCCGCGCCCAGTAAGCATCGAGCTGTTGGAGTGCCCTCTCGCGCGCCTCAGTCATGGACCGTGCGCGGGGCGGTTCCCGCGCGTGAGTCGTTTCCCGAGCCTGCGAGGGCGCCGACTTTAGGGCTCATGATCGTCCAGTCCGTAAGCCGCGTGCAGGGAGCGCACGGCGAGCTCGGTGTAGTCCTCGGAAACCAGCACGCTGATCTTGATCTCCGAGGTCGAGATCACCTGGATATTGATGCCCTTCTCGGCGAGCGCCGCGAACATCGTCTGCGCCACCCCGGCGTGGCTACGCATGCCGACGCCGATCACCGAGACCTTGACCACGCCCTGGTCCGCCACCAGCCGATCATAGGCCACGGCGCTACGCGTTTCCTCGAGGATGGCGATGGAGCGGTCCAGATCGGCCTCGGTCACCGTAAAGGTGAGGTCCGTGGTGCCGTCGGCGGAGATGTTCTGCACGATCATGTCGACATTGACGTTGCCGTCCGCCAGCGGTCCGAAGATGCTCGCCGCCACGCCGGGGCGGTCGGCGACGCCCATCACCGTGATCTTGGCCTCGTCCCTGCTGTAGGCAATCCCGCTGACCCGCTCCTGTTCCACGATATCGTCCTCATCGACCACGAATGTCCCGGGGGTATCGGCGAAGCTGGAAGCGACCTGAAGCGGCACCTGGTGCTTCATCGCCATCTCGACGGCGCGAATCTGCAAGACCTTGGCGCCGAGGGAGGCGAGCTCCAGCATCTCCTCGTAGGTGATCTTAGTCAGCTTGCGCGCCGCTGCAACGACGCGGGGATCGGCGGTGAACACGCCTTCCACGTCGGTGAAGATGTCGCAGCGGTCGGCGCCCAGGGCCGCGGCAAGGGCCACCGCCGAGGTGTCGGTGCCGCCCCGGCCCAGGGTCGTGATCCGCCCGAGCGGGCCTAAGCCCTGAAAGCCTGCAACTACCGGCACCTCCCGGCGCCCGATGCGCCGGAGCAGCTCGTCGGTCTCGATCCCTTCGATCCTGGCGCGGCCGTGGCCGCCGTCGGTGTGGATTGGGATCTGCCAGCCGAGCCAGGAGCGTGCCGTAACGCCACGATGTTGCAGCGCAAGCGCCAGCAGGCCGGCGGTGATCTGCTCGCCAGCAGCGGCGACGGTATCGTATTCCCGCGCATCGTGGAGCGGCGCCGCCGCGCGGACCCAAGAGACCAGTTGGTCAGTGGTGCCGGCCATGGCGGAGACCACGACCGCGATCTCGTCGCCGGCGTCGAACGCCGCCTTCACCCGGTCGGCGACGGCGTTGATGCGGTCGAGGTCGGCCAGCGACGTGCCGCCGTATTTGTGAACGATGAGTGCCATCGGATGGGACGCGTCTGCGCTGGGGAGGCGACGCTTGCCGGTCGTGGAGACGGCCCTACATACTGGGTCGGCTTTGGCCGCGCAAGCACATGGCCGGACCAAAGGGAATTGGGGTCGGAAGACAGATCGGGGAGCGCGTCAATGGCCCGAGAGGGGCGCGGGCGGGGAGCGACGGAGGCCGGTGAGTCGGCAAAGCCGCTCGGCGCTGAACCCGCCGTCGACCCCAGCGTCGATCCGGCGGAGGTCGAGCGCTTCGCCGCGCTTGCCGAGCGGTGGTGGGATCGCCACGGCGCCTTTCGCGCGCTCCACGCACTCAACCCTGTGCGCATCACCTACGTGCGGGACGCGCTCGTGGCCGGGAGAGAGTCCGACGCGCACGCCGAGGGCGCCGCAGCGCTGAAGCCACTAGCCGGCCTGAGACTCCTCGATGTGGGCTGCGGCGGCGGCCTGATGGCCGAGCCCCTGTGCCGGCTCGGCGCCGACGTGGTCGCCCTCGACGCGGCCGAGGCCAACGTCCGTGCCGCCCGCCATCATGCCGAGGAGCAGGGGCTCGCCATCGACTATCGCCACGCCACGGCGGAGGCGCTGGCCGCGGACGGCGAGCGGTTCGATGCCGTGCTGGCGCTCGAGATCGTGGAGCACGTGGCCGATCTCGATGCCTTCGCCGACGCCTGCACGAGCTTAGTAAGACCCGGCGGATCGTTCGTCGTGGCCACACTCAACCGCACGCTTGCGGCCTACGCGCTCGCCATCGTGGCGGGCGAGCGAATTCTGGGCTGGCTACCGGCCGGCAGCCACGACTGGGCCCGCTTCGTCCGCCCGGCCGAGATGGTGCGCCTGCTGCGCCGCCACGGGCTGACTGTCGCCGACATGCGGGGCATGGTCTACAACCCGCTCGCCGGCGGCTGGACGACGAGCCCCAATCTCGCGGTGAATTACATCGTCCACGCCCGCAAGCCCGGCGCCTGAGCGCTGGTCGTCTCTACGCGTCGTGGCGGGGAACCCAGGGGATCTCGCCGATCTCGATCCCCTCGTCGGCAAGTTCGCCGACCTCTTCCTTGGTGGCGTCGCCATAGATGCTGCGGCGTTCGGCCTCGCCGTAGTGGATCTTGCGCGCCTCCTCGGGGAAGCTCTCGCCCACATGATCGAAATTCTGCTCTATATAGGTGCGCATGCGCCGCAGCGTTCCGACCGCATGGGCCATTTCCGGCGGCGTCGGCTTGCGCGCAGGCACCTTCTCCGGCGCGGGCTCGGGCTGTCCCCGCGCCTTGTTGTTGACCGCGATGTTGGGAGCCATCGGCGCCTTCGCGACCTTGACGTCGCCGCAGTAGGGGCAGCCGATCTCGCCCGCCTCCGCCTGCTGCTCGTAGGTCGCGGAGTCGGCGAAGTAGGCCTCGAACACGTGGTCCTTGCCGCACTTGAGGTCGAACACGATCATGGGCTACGCTCGGCTCGCTGCCACGGTCATTGCAACGTACCACAAAACACCGAAACCACACGAAAATCCGATTGGGCCCGCGGCCAATACCGCCATGCACAGCCACCGCTCACGCGTCCCGTCCCCCTGGATCGTCCGCCATGCGGGCCTGATCGCCGACGGCAGCCACGTCCTGGATCTCGCCTGCGGCGGCGGCCGGCACACGCGCCATCTGCGCGAGCGCGGCCTGCGCGTCACGGCCATCGACATCGACACGTCGGGCCTCGCCGACCTCGCGGACGACCCACAGATCGAGATCGTCGAGATGGACCTGGAGCGCCCCGGCGCCGACCCGCTCGCCGGGCGCCGGTTCGATGCCGTGGTGGTGACGGATTATCTGTTTCGCCCGCTGCTGGTCCCACTCGTGGATTGTCTGAAGCCGGGCGGCATCTTCCTCTACGAGACCTTCGCCATGGGCAACGAGCGCTTCGGCCGCCCCCGCAACCCGGACTTTCTATTGCGGCGCGGTGAGCTGCTGGCGCTTGCCAAAGGGCGTCTCTCGATCGTCGCCTACGAGCACCGCACAGTCCCACTGCCCAATCCCAAGATCGTGCAGCACCTTTGCGCCGGGAAGCCCCTGAAGCCTGATTGATGCAGGGGCCGGACCGCTCGAGCGCCAGCCGCCTGAGAGATACGAATCGATCCCTTCAAGCGGTGGCGCGGCGGGGCTCCTGTTCCGAACCAGCGGGCGGCAGAAATGCGCGGTCGTGCGTCAGCGCCGGTATGGCGGCTCGCACCTGTTCCACGCGTGCAAGCTCGAGATCGGCGGTGATGATGCCGACACCTTCGCCGGCGTCGGCCAGCACTTCGCCCCAGGGGTCGACGATCAGGGAGTGGCCGTAGGTCTTGCGGTCGCCGGAGTGGCTGCCCCACATGCAGGGTGCCATGACGAAGCAGCCGCTCTCGATGGCGCGCGCCCGCATCAGTATGTGCCAATGCGCCTCGCCGGTGTGCTTGGTGAAGGCCGCAGGCACCGTGATCAGCCGCGCCCCGGCGTGGGCCAACGCCCGGTAGAGCTGCGGAAAGCGCAGGTCATAGCAGACGGTCATGCCAAGGCCACCCCAGGGCGTCTCCGCCACCACCGCCTGCCCGCCGGGGCGGAAGGCCTCGCTCTCGCGGTAACTCTCGCCGTTGGGCAGGTCCACGTCGAACATGTGGATCTTGTCGTAGGTCGCGACGACCGCGCCCGAAGGGTCGATCAGGACGGAGCGGTTGGCGATGCGTCCTTCGCCGGTCTTCGCCGCCATCGAGCCCGCAAGCAACCAGACGCCTGTTTCCTCGGCGAGCAGACTGAAGAAGCGGGCCGCAGGATGGCTGTCGAGCGGGCAGGCGCTCGCCTGCACCACCTCCGTGCGGTGCTCCATGAGCGCGACGTTCTCCGGCAACGCGATCAGCTCGGCACCGGCGGCGCAGGCCTCACGCACCAGTTGGCCGGCGGCGGCGAGATTGGCGTCCTGATCCTGGCCGCTCGAGGGTTGAACGCAGGCGACCCGAAGGGTTTCGGTCATGGTATCCCCCAAGTTTCGGTGCAGGCCGGCATCATGGACGGCTCGGCAAGGCGCGCGCAAGAGTGACCACATCGACCCGCGCGGCGCCGGACTTGATCAGCGCGCGGGCGCAGGCCGAGACGGTGGCGCCGGTGGTCATGACGTCGTCCACCAGGAGGACGTTGCGCCCGGTCACGAGCGACGAGCGCGAGCGCCGCACCGCAAAGGCGCCCCGCACGTTGCGCCGCCGTGCGGCGCCTGAGAGCCGGGTCTGAGGCGGTGTCCGCCGGGTCCGCACCAGGAGGTCCGGGACCATCACGGCATCCGCCTGGCGGGTCATGAGCCCGCCCAGCACTGCCGCCTGGTTGAATCGCCGCGCGAGCAGCCGCCAGCGGTGGAGCGGCACCGGCACCACCACGTCCGCGTCAGGCAACAGCGACGCCGCCGCGCGCTGCAGCCACGCGGCCAGCCGGGGCGCGAGCCACGAGCGATCAGCCATCTTGAAGGCGAGAATCAACTCGCGCCCCGCCCCTTCGTAGAGGAACGCGGCGCGCGCCCGGTCGAAGACAGGCGGCACGCGGGCGCAGTCGCCGCAGATCGCGTCCGGGGCTGCCTCGATTGAAAACGGCAGGCCGCATCGCGCGCAGCAGGGCCGGCCGATGAAACTGATACGGTTCCAGCAGTCGGGGCAAAGCCCGCCAGCCGCGCTCACCGGTGCATCGCAGGCGAGGCACGAGGGCGGCAATACCTGGTCGATAGCACCCGTCACGGCCGCCCGTGCCAGCGCCGCCAATGGCCCCCCGTACGCGCCGCCCAGCATGGCCCCAACTCCGCCTGCGCTTCCCGCCTTCCGTCCATCATGCCATAACCGGCTGCATGACCCAGCGCGCGCCTCAGCCCGACGGCGCCGCGGTCTTCGACCGTGCCGCCGTGCGCGCCCACCGCGACCGCGCCGCCGCCGGCTTCGCAGGGCGGGGCGACTTCTTGGTGCGCGAGGTGGGCGAACGGCTGGTGGGCCGGCTCGACGACGTGAAGCGCCGCTTCGCCCACGTGCTCGACCTCGGCTGCCATGGCGGACAGTTGGGACCGCTGCTGCGCCAGCAAGCCGCGCCCGATTTGCTGGTCGAGGCCGACCTCTCGCCGGCCATGGTCGCGTGTGCTGCGGGCCCCGCGAGCCTTGTCGCCGACGAGGAGTGGCTGCCGATCCGCGCGGACTCGCTGGATCTCGTGGTGAGCGCGCTCAACCTGCATTGGGTGAACGACCTGCCGGGGGCGCTGGTCCAGATCAGGCGGGCGCTCAAGCCGGACGGCCTGCTGCTTGCGGCGATGCTGGGCGGCGAGACCCTGTTCGAGCTGCGCGAGGCTTTCCTGCAGGCGGAAGCGGGGCAGGAAGGCGGTGCGCGGCCGCACGTCTCGCCCTTCCCCGATGTTCAGACCCTCGGCGCCCTGCTGCAGCGGACCGGCTTCGCGCTGCCGGTGATCGACAGCGACCGGATCACGGTCACCTACGATAGCGCTGAGGCGCTGATGCACGATCTGCGGGCCATGGGCGAGGCCAATGCGACCCGTGGGCGGGCGCGGCACTTCGCGAGGCGCGGCACCTTCCATGCGGCGGCCGCCTGCTACCGGGATCTGTTCGGCGATGCGGACGGGCGAATTCCGGCGACCTTCCAGGTGCTCTACCTCACCGGCTGGCGCCCCCACGACTCTCAACAGCAGCCCGCGCGCCGCGGCAGCGGCACCGTGCGCCTGACCGAGGCGCTCAGGCCCGATTCGCCCTAGCCGGCATGCTCAGACCGCGCGCTCGATCGGGCCGATCACGCTCTCGATTGCCGCCGCACTGACAACCCCGGCGCGGAGCAGGCGGGGAACGTCCCCGGTGAGGTCGAGCAGAGTCGAGCCGAGGCTATCGGCGGCCCGTCCGCCGTCGATGATCAGCGCGACGTGCGCGCCCAGGCCGGCGGCCACCTCTGCGGCGGTGAGCGGGCTCGGCGCGCCCGAGGGGTTGGCGCTCGGCGCCGTCAACGGCCGCCCGGCGGCCTCGACGACGGCGCGCGCGGTCTCGTTGCCGGGAATGCGGAGCGAGACGCCCGGCGCGCCCTGGTGAACCAACGGCGAGAGGGGCGAGCACGCAGCGCGCGGCAGCACCACGGTCAGCGGGCCGGGCCAGAAGGCCTCGGCGAGCGACAAGGCCGGCGCAGCGAATTCGCCACAGGCCTCAGCCATCACCATCGTCGCCACGAGGGCGATGAGGGGCTTCTCGGCCGGCCGGCCCTTGGCGCGAAAGACGCCGGCCACGGCCGCATCGCTGGTGGCATCGGCGGCGAGGCCGTAGACCGTATCGGTGGGCAGCCCGACCAGCCCGCCATCGCGGATCATGCTTGCCGCCTGCGCGATGACATTTTGGGTCGGCGCAAGGCACGGGGGACCGGCTGTGGCGTCTGATGACACGTCTCGAGTCCGCGCCTCTAGTCCGCGCCGCAGGCGACGAAGGCCGGATTGACGAACCCCGCCTTGCCATAGCTCAGCTCTCGACCGTTCAGGTCGCGGACATGGCCGCCTGCGGCGACGAGAATCGCCTGACCGGCAGCGGTGTCCCACTCCATGGTGCGACCGAAGCGCGGGTAAATGTCGGCCGCACCCCGCGCCAAGAGACCGAATTTGAGGGCGCTCCCCGCGCTCTCGATCCGCGCCGGCCTGAGCCCTGCGATGTACGCGTCGGTCTCGGCATCGCGGTGCGAACGACTCGCGATCACGGCAGGGCCCCCGCCCGGCACCGACCGCGCGCTGATCAGCTGAGGCGACCCGTCGCCAACGATACGCACGGCGCCGCCCTGCCCGTCGGCGACATAGGTCTCGTCCTGGACCGGCGCGTGAAGCACGCCGAGCACCGGCCGGCCATCCTCGATCAAGGCGATGTTGACCGTGAACTCGCCGGTGCGCGCGACGAACTCCCTAGTGCCATCGAGCGGATCGACGAGCCAGAAGCGCCCGTCAGCAGGTACCGCGCCTGCGCTTGTGCTCTCTTCAGAAATCACGGCAATACCCGGATCGGCGGCGCGGAGGCCTGCGACGATGAGACGATCCGCGGCGCGGTCCGCCTCGGTGACCGGCGAACGATCTACCTTGATCTCGACCGTCGTGCCGCCGCGGTAGAAGGCCATGATCGTCCTCCCGGCCTCCAGCGCCAAGCGCAGGGCAGCAGTTGCCAGCCTCGGGTAATCGTCGCTCCTGGTGCCCGGCATCGGCGGTCTCCGGCGTTCACGCTTGCGTCATCGAAGCGAAATCGCTTTCGCGCGCTGCCGATATACACCACAATGGCATGGGCTTGGCGCAGCGCGGCCATCCGAAGCAGCGGCGCGAAGCCCCAAATCAAACCAACGAAACATGCGCTGCGAGGAGGAGATACAAGGAATGATCAAGGAAACCGTGGTCGCCGTGAGTATCGTCACCATGGCGGCCGGCGCCGCTCTCGCGCCGTCGGCCGTGTCCGCCGGGGATCAGCCGATCGTCGTCGCGGATTCGCACGAGGATGCGTGCAACCCGTGCGCCGCTTGCAATCCGTGTGACGCATGCAACCCGTGTGCCGCGTGCAACCCGTGTGACGCATGCAACCCGTGTGGCGGTTGCAACCCGTGCGCTGGCGACTAAGCCGAACAGCACATTTGACCTTACCCAAGGACGCCGCCTCGCGAGAGGCGGCGTTCTTTATTTCGGGGGTATCGCGTTGCGGCCCGTCGCGGGCGGGCGTCTCGACACGCGCGTGCCTTCAGCCCCGCGCGTCGAGAGCAGCCCTGACTGCGGCGATCTGCGCCTCGATGTCGACCTCGGCCTGTGAGACGACCTCAAGGCGACGATCTTCGAGCGTGTCCTTGCTCGGATTCTGGGTGGCCCAGTTCTCGATCACCTGATCCCGCGCCTTGAGCAGCAGGATGATCTGCGGCCAGAACAGCCGCACCATGGCGACGACCCAGCGGTTGGTCGGCCAGGACGGGCGGGCGTGGTCGATGACGAAGCGCCCGATCACCTTCGAGACATCGTCGGCGCGATACCAGGTCTCGCCGGTGACCCAGCGGTTGGTGGTGAAGAGCCTGAGCGGCTCGCCCTTCGAACCCATCGAGATGGCGAC
>JAPOPO010000540.1 GCA_026712885.1 Rhodospirillales bacterium
GCCGCGATCATGCCGCTCGCGGCGCCCATCGGCTCCGGGCTCGGCGTGCAGAACCCGGTCGGCATCCGCATCATCGTCGAGCGCATCGGCGTGCCCGTGCTGGTCGATGCCGGCGTGGGCACGGCCTCCGACGCCGCGGTGGCGATGGAGCTTGGATGTGACGGCGTTCTGATGAACACCGCCATCGCCGGCGCCAGGGAACCGGTGCTGATGGCGCATGCCATGCGCCACGCGGTGGCGGCCGGTCGTCTCGCCTATCTCGCCGGCCGCATGGCGAAGAAGCGCTACGCCGACCCGTCGTCGCCGCTCGGCGGGCTCATCTAGGGAGAGCCGCGCTCACCGTCTCTTTCGCCCGGCCACCTTGGAGGCATTGAGAATGTCTTCGGCCCTGAGCCAGCCCGCGCTGCCGTGAGGCAAGTTTTCTGCCGCGAGGGTCGCATGATAGTGCGCCCGTTCCGCGTCACCCCGTAGATAGGCCGCCTCGGCGAACGCGAGGGAAGAGCCCGGGCGCTCGCCGGCGCGGCCCCGTGCAATGCCCAGCTGATACCAGTGCTGGGGCACCTTCGGCTCGAGCCGGGTCGCCGCTTCCAGGTTCTCGATGGCGCTCTCGAGCAACGCGGCATCGCCGGTCTCGATCTGTGCGCGGGCGAGGCCCAAGCGCAGCAGCCCGGCGTCGTCCTTGAGTGCGACCGCGCGTTCGTAGGGCGCGATCGCCTCTCTGACACGGCCGTTCTCGAAGAACACCTGCCCCTTGAGTTCGTGGAACCAGGGGTCGTCCGGGTGGTCCGCCAGCAGGGCATCGAGCGCCGCAAGCGCGGGCTCCATGTCGGGGATTTGGTAGTAGGCGATGGCACGGGCGTAGCGCGCTTCGGTCGACTGGTCTCCGTCGGGGTAGGCGCGGAAGGTCGCTTCCGGCGGGTCGAGGAACCCCTTGAGCTTCGCCACCATGCGGCGCTGGGCGGTGCTGTGCGCGTCCGGGGCTCCGCCTGCGTCATGGTTTCCCCCCTTCACATGGTCGCGGATGAAGCGGATGCGCTCGCGCGTGAGCGGGTGGGTGCGCGCGTAGCTGTTCACCTGGCTGATAGCGAGCCGCTCGCGCTCCTCGAGCCGTTGGAACATGCGTAGAAGGCCCGCAGCCGATTGCCCGGTGCGGTCGAGGAGTCGCACGGCCGCCTGATCGGCGCTCTGCTCCTGCTCGCGGCTGTAGCGCAGAAAGGATTGCTGCGCGATCGCCTGGCCGCCGCTCAAGATGGCGCTCCCGACTTCGCCTTCGCCCGCGATGATGGCGCCGGCTGCCAGCACCGTCGCCAGGATCATCTCGGCCGAGGCGTCTTCCATCGCCCCGCGCGTGCGGACCAGGTGGCCGCCGGCGATGTGGCCGATCTCGTGCGCGAGCACGCCGATGATCTCGCCGGGGTCTTCGGCGGCGGTCAGCATGCCGCTCGACAGGAAGAGATTGGGGCCGCCGGCGACGAAAGCGTTGATGTTGGGGTCGTTTACGATGTGCAGCCGGACCGTGTCCGCGCCAAGGCCCGCAGCCTCCAGCAGTGGCGCGGCATAGGCCCGGATGGTATCTTCGATCTCGGCGTCGCGGATCAGCGACATGCCCTGCGGCCTCGCCGGCGCCGCTGCCGCCAGGATCAAGGAAAATGCTAAGCAGGCGAGCGCTGCTGCGCGTGCGAGACGGATGACCAACGCTTACAGTCCAAGGGGTTCGCGTCTGGATATGCCGCTTGCACGCCTCCGTCAATGGCCGGCCCTCCTCGCGATCGCGGCGCTTGTGGCTCTCGCGGGGTGCCAGGCGGGGGGACCCCCAATTCCCAGCAAGCTCAGTGAAGACGCGAAGTTTTCGAGCGCGATCGTTGCGGACGAGGCGCTGGCCGTGATCGCGGCCCGCGAGATGCTGGCGACAGGGGGCTCGGCAGCCGACGCCGCAGTGGCCCTGACCTTCGTGCTTGCCGTGACCTATCCTTCCGTAGCCAGCCTCGGCGGCGGTGGCCAATGCCTCGTTTATAGGCCCGGTCAAGGGGGAGACACCATCGAAGCGCTCGACTTCTTGCCGAGACGCGTGGCTTCGTCGGCCGGCGGCGGGTCAGGGATCGCCGTGCCGGGGACGGTGCGCGGTATGGACGCACTGCAGACCCGTTTCGGCAGGTTTCTCTGGTCTCGTACCCTCGCTGCAGCCGAGCAGTTGGCGCGCCATGGTCATCCAACATCGCGGGTGTTGGCGCACGATCTCGCGACTGAAACCGATACGCTGTTCCGCGATCCAGCCGCGCGGGCACTCTTCAGCGGGGGTGAGGGCCAGGCAATCGACCGGGGCGAAACCTTGATCCAACGCGACCTCGCCGCATTGATCGCCCGTCTGCGGCAAAGCGGTGCCGCCGATTTCTACACCGGGAGCACTGCGCGCCTCCTCGAAGAGGCCGTACACGACGCCGGCGGGGCGCTCGAAGCCGCCGATCTGGAGCTATACCAAGCGCGCTGGCGAGACACCGTGTTCTTGCCCTTCGATGGTAAGGAGCTTCACACGATGTCAGGTAGCGGCGGCGCGGTTGCCACCGCAATCTGGGGCCTTGCCAGCGCCGATGGCCTGTACAGAGAGGCCGATGGAGCAAAGCGTCTGCAACTGCTGGTTGATGCCGTGAAGGAGGGACTCGCCACCCCAGTCGGAGACGCGCCCACCACGAGTTTCGTGGTTGTCGACCGGCGGGGCATGGCGGTCGCATGCGGCCTCACGATGAACGGCCCATTCGGCGCGGGTCGGGTCGCCCCGGAAACGGGAATAGTTCTCGCGGCTGCGCCGGAGCCCGATCTTGCTCCACCGCTGGCGTCGGCAATGCTGATCGACCGGAACAGCCAGCAAGTCTTTCTGACGGCGGCTGCCAGCGGGGGCAGGGCGGCGCCGAGCGCACTGGCATCAGTGCTGCTGGAACTGCTCGACCGCGATCAGCCGCTCGCCGCAGCGTTGGCTGTGCCCAGGGTGCATGCGGACGGCGCGTCCGATCAGCTGGACGTCGAGCCAGCAATTAGCGCCGAAGCTCGGTCGGCGCTCACTGAGCTTGGCTATCGGATTGTTCAGGTGCCGGCGGTCGGAAGGGTCAATGCGATCCACTGCCCGAGTGGGTTGCCGCAAAATTCGGAGAGCTGCAACCACACGAGCGACAGCCGCAAATTGGGTGTTGCTGCGGACGGCAACCCCTAAGGCACGGCGATGGCGGCATCACGGCGCGCGGCGGTCGCGCCCTTCTTCGCGATGGAAATCCTCAAGGCCGCGACCGAGCGCGCGGCAACGGGCGCGCAGGTCTTTCATATGGAGACCGGGGAGCCGGGCTCGGGCGCGCCGCAACCGGTGCTCGACGCGGCGCACGCGGCCCTGACCGGCGACAGGATCGGCTACACCGAGGCCGACGGCGTGCTGCCCCTGCGCGAGCGTATCGCCGCGTTCTATGGCGAGCGCTACGGCTTCGCCCCGCGGGTCGAGCGCATCGTGGTCACGACCGGGGGCTCGGCCGGGATCATTCTCGCCTTCCTCGCCGCCTTCGACGTGGGCGACCGGGTGGCGCTGGCCAATCCCGGCTACCCGGCCTACCGCAACACGCTGCAGGCGCTCGGGCTCGAACTCGTGCTGCTCCCGACCACGGCGGAGACCCGCTTTCAGCCGACCGTGGCGATGCTGGAGGCGCTGGAGCGGCCGATCCAGGGCCTGATCGTCGCGAGCCCCTCCAACCCCACCGGGACCATGGTGCCCAAGCCCACGCTCGAAGCGGTGGCGGCATACTGCGACGGCTGCGGCATTCGGGTGGTCTCGGACGAGATCTACCACGGCATTACCTATGGCGAGCCGGCGGCCAGCGTTGCCGCGTTCTCCGAGAGCGCAGTCGTGATCAACGGCTTCTCCAAGTATTTCGCGATGACCGGCTGGCGGCTCGGCTGGATGGTGGTGCCCGAGGATCTTGCCCGGGCGGTGGAGCGGCTCACCCAGAACCTCTTCATCTCGCCGCCGGCGCTCTCGCAGCTGGCCGCGCTCGCCGCCTTCGACTGCCGGGACGAGCTGGAGGCCAACGTGGCGCGTTACGCCCGCAACCGCAGCATCGTCCAGGAGGCGCTGCCGGCCGCCGGCTTCGGCGCGCTCGCGCCCTGCGACGGCGCTTTCTACGCCTGCGCCGACGTCTCGGTCCTCACCGACGACAGCGAGGCGTTCTGCCAGCACATGCTGGCCGAGTGCGGCGTCGCCGCGACCCCCGGTATCGACTTCGACACCGAGCGGGGCCGGGCCTTCGTCCGCTTCTCCTACGCCGGCGCCACGGAAGAGGTAGA
>JAPOPO010000542.1 GCA_026712885.1 Rhodospirillales bacterium
CGCCGACGGCCGGGCGGTGGTCTATCTCGGCGACGACGAGCGGGGCGAGTTCCTCTATCGCTTCGTCAGCGACGGCGCCTACACGGAAGGCGGCAACAACGCCGATCTGCTGGGGAGTGGCACGCTCTCCGTCGCCAGGTTCGCGGACGACGGCACCGGCGCGTGGCTCGCGCTCACGCCCGAGACCGCGGGCATGGCATCGCAGGCCGAAGTCTGCATCCACACGCGGCAGGCCGCGTCGGCGGTGGGCGCCACGACCATGGACCGGCCCGAATGGGTGGCGGCCAACCCACACAAGGCCGAGGCCTATTGTTGTCTCACCAACAACAAGAACCGCGGCGTCAAGCCCAACGCGGGCGGCGACCCGACGCCCGTCGGCGGCCCCAACCCGCGGGAAAAGAACAATTACGGGCAGATCGTGCGCTGGGTGCCCGATGGCGGCGATCACGCGGCCGACACCTTCGCCTGGGACATCTATGTCATCGCCGGCAACCCGACGGTCCATACGGACGCGTACGCCGGCTCCGCCAACGTGAACGCGGACAACATGTTCAACTCGCCGGACGGTCTCGCCTTTGACAGCCAGGGCCGCCTCTGGATCCAGACCGACGGCAAGTATTCCAACGAGGGTGACTTCGCGGGCCAGGGCAACAACATGATGCTGCTGGGCGATTCCGCGACCGGCGAGATTCGCCGCTTCCTTGTGGGCCCGAGGGAGTGCGAGGTGACCGGCATCACCTGGAGCGCCGACCTCAAGACCATGTTCGTCGGCATCCAGCACCCCGGCGAGAAGGGCGACAGCCACTTTCCCGAGGGCGGCGACGCCGCGCCGCGCTCATCCGTGGTGGCGATCACCCGCGACGACGGCGGCCTGATCGGCTGACCGGTCGCTCTGCTGCTTCGGGGCCGCCTCTCGGGGGGCGGCCCCGTCCGACGGCCCCCGTCTCCCCGCCCGAATTTCCCGGTACGATCTCGATAGCCGCGCCTGGAGACTGCCTTGACGCATAACAACAGATTATGAATATAAGAAGAATACGGTATTAGAACATATGGACGCCTCTGCATAAATCTCTCCTGTAACGGCATATCGCTGACTGACGGTCAATCACCTCCCTCAGCCGGCGGCCGGTACCGAAGAGCAACCGTATGTGAGTAGGAGGCGACGATGAGAACTCAAGAGAACGCTGCAAACCGCAAGACCGAACAACGCATGGGTGGCGGGAACAAGAATATCTGGCTGCGCCGTGGGGCCTTCGTTGCCTTGATCGCCGCAGTCGCCATCGTCACCACCACCGTCGTGACGATTGGCGGATCGGTGCCCGCCAATGCCTGCTTCCTGGGAATTCCCTGCTGGTAAGAGGCTGGGTTGCTTGATGCAGCCGATACGGCCGGCCCCGTGGCCAGGTGGTGAGCCCGCATGGCCACGGGGCCCTGACCGCTCACAGTTGACCGGTGCGGCTCAGTCAGTAGTATTGCCTCACCCGGTTTTGCAGGTGAGCCCCGTGGGAGAGTTCGCGCGGCCCGGACCGCGCGGCGCCGAAGGAGCAAGCGTCCCGGAAACTCTCAGGCATCAGGGACCGCGGGGGGATGCGACTCTGGAAAGCAGGCGGTGCGCACCGCGCCGCCTCACCGACGGGGTAAGCCCGCGGACGGCCATCGGCCGCGCGGTTAATCTCTCAGGTTCCGAGACAGAGGGGGCACCGGACGATCCCGCACGGGATCGTTGACGGTCGCCTTTGTTCGCCTGGGAGATGCCATGAGTGACGCTGCCGGCACCGACGCCCTCGCCCGGACTCCGCTGTTTGTCGAGCACCGCGCCCTTGGCGCGACATTGGTGGGGTTCGCCGGCTATGCCATGCCGGTGCGCTACGGCCCCGGCATCATGGCGGAGCATACGCACACGCGCACCGCCGCCGGCCTCTTCGACGTCTCGCACATGGGGCAGGTGCGGCTTACCGGCGACGGTGCCGCCCAAGCGCTGGAACGCCTCGTGCCGGGCGACATCGCGGGCCTCGCGCCCTGGGCCATGCGCTACACCCAGTTCACCAACGAAGACGGCGGCATTCTCGACGACCTGCTCGTCACCCGCAGCGACGACGGGTTGATTCTCGTGGTAAACGCAGCTTGTAAGGACTCCGACATCGCCCATCTCGAACGCCGGCTCGATGCCGGCGTTGACATGACGGTGCTCAGCGAGCGCGGCCTCATCGCGCTGCAGGGGCCGAAGGCGGCGGCGGTGCTGGAGCGCCATGCGCCGGGGTGCGCCGGGCTCGGCTTCATGACTGCCGGTTGGTTCACGGCGGACGGCGCGGACGCGCTGATCACGCGCTCGGGCTACACCGGCGAAGACGGCTTCGAGATCTCGCTGGCGGCGGACAAGACCGCGGCGTTCTGGCGGCGGCTCATGGCCGAGCCCGAGGTCGAGCCGGTGGGGCTCGGCGCCCGCGATTCGCTGCGCCTGGAGGCGGGGCTCTGCCTCTACGGCCACGACATCGACGAGACCACCACGCCGGTCCAGGCCGGGCTTGCGTGGTCGATCGGCAAGCGCCGCCGGCAGGAGGGCGGCTTCCCTGGCGCCCCGCGCATTCAGCATGAGCTGGCGGAGGGCCCCCGGCGCCGGCGCGTCGGTGTCCTGCCCGACGGCCGGGCCCCGGCGCGCGAAGGCACGGCCGTGCTGGATGCCAAGGACAACGTGATCGGCGAGGTCACCAGCGGCGGCTTCGGGCCGACCGCAGGTGGGCCGGTCGCCATGGGCTACGTCGCGGCCGAGGCCGCCGAGGTCGGCAGACCGGTGTCGCTACTGGTGCGGGGCAAGCCCCGGCCGGCGACCATCGTCAAGCTGCCGTTCGTCCCCCACAACTATCACCGAGGCTGAGCCGGAGGATTCCATGAGCGGGCTCAAGTACAGCAAGGACCATGAATGGGTGCGGGTCGAGGGCGACATCGGCACCGTCGGCATCTCGGACTACGCGCAGGAACAGCTCGGCGACGTGGTCTACGTCGAGCTGCCCGAGGTGGGCAAAACGGTCGTCCAGAACGAGGAGGCCGCCGTGGTCGAATCGGTCAAGGCCGCGAGCGAGGTCTATGCCCCGGTCTCGGGCGAGGTGGTCGAGGTGAACCAGGCGCTGGAGGATGATCCCGCGCTGGTGAACGGCGAGCCGACCGGGGCGGGCTGGTTCCTCAAGCTCCGACTGAGCGCGCCCGGCGAGTTGGACGGGCTGATGGATGAGGCGGCCTACGCCGATTACGTCGGCGGCCTCGGCGACGACTAACCGCGTCGCCTGTACGGGCGACGACCAGCGACTTGCGGGACGCGGCGCCCAAAAGCCGGCGCCCGCCGACAGGGAAGGAACGACCGCGATGACGGCACACGATGGTTCATTGACGGCCCTGGAGCAGGCGGACGCCTTCGTCGGCCGGCACATCGGCCCGCGCGACGAAGACGTGGCGACCATGCTCGACGCCGTGGGCTACGGGTCCCTCGACGCCCTCATGGATGCGGCGGTGCCGGCCTCGATCCGCGCCGAGATTCCGGACGACTTCCCCGAGAGCCGCACCGAGCGCGACGTGCTGACTGAACTGGCGGCGCTCGCCCGGCGCAACCGGGTCGCGCGCTCCATGATCGGCCTCGGCTACCACGACACCATCACGCCGCCGGTCATCCAGCGCAACATCCTGGAGAACCCGGGCTGGTACACCGCGTATACGCCCTATCAGCCGGAGATTTCCCAAGGCCGGCTCGAGGCACTGCTCAACTTTCAGACCATGGTGATGGACCTCACCGGCCTTAGCTGCGCCAATGCCTCGCTGCTCGACGAGGGCACGGCGGCGGCCGAGGCCATGCACATGAGCCACGGCATCGCCAGGAACGGCAGCGACCGCTTCTTCGTCTCCGACGCCTGCCTGCCGCAGACCATCGCGGTGGTCCAGACCCGCGCCGAGGCCATCGGCATCGAGGTGGAGGTGGGCGATCACCGCGCGGGGCTGCCTGAGGGGCCGTTCTTCGGCGTGCTGCTGCAATATCCGGAGGCCGGCGGCGCAGTACCGGACTACAGAGACATCGTCGAGCAGGCGCATGCGCAGGGTGCGGTGGTCACGGTCGCGGCTGACCTGCTCAGCCTCGTCCTGCTGACGCCGCCCGGCGAGTTCGGCGCCGACATCGCGGTCGGCAGCTCGCAGCGCTTCGGCGTCCCCCTCGGCTACGGCGGGCCGCATGCCGCCTACTTCGCCACCCACGAGAAGTACCGGCGCGCCATGCCGGGCCGGATCGTCGGCGTCTCGGTGGATGGCCGCGGGCGACAGGCTCTCCGGCTCGCATTGCAGACCCGCGAGCAGCACATCCGGCGCGAGAAGGCGACCAGCAACATCTGCACGGCGCAGGTGCTGCTCGGTGTCATCGCCGGCATGTACGCGGTCTATCACGGTCCCGAGGGGTTGACGCGGATTGCGCGGCGGGGCCACCGCCTCACCGACATCCTGGCGGCGGGGCTGCAGCGCTTGGGCTTCGCCGTAGACAACGAGAGCTGGTTCGACACGCTCACGGTGCATGCACCCGGCGCGGCCGAGGCGATCCTGCGTCGGGCTGAGGAAGCGGGCTACAACTTCAGGCCGATCGGCGGCGACCGCCTCGGCATCGCCTGCGACGAGACCACCACCAGAGCCGATATCGAGGCCGTGTGGCGCGCCTTCGCCGACGGCGAGCCCGGCATTGATGTGGCCGCGCTCGACGGCGAGGTGCGCTGCGGCCTGCCGGCGGACCTCGCGCGGCACTCCGCCTTCCTCGAACACCCGGTGTTCAACATCTACCACGCGGAGACCGAGCTTCTGCGTTACATGCGTAAGCTCGAGGGCAAGGACCTGACCCTCAATCAGGCCATGATCCCGCTCGGTTCCTGCACCATGAAGCTCAACGCGACTGCCGAGATGATGCCGATCACGTGGCCCGGCTTCGGCGGCATCCACCCCTTCGCGCCGGCCGAGCAGGCGGCGGGCTACCGCGAGCTCGTGGCTGGGCTGGAGCGGATGCTGAGCGCGGTCACGGGCTTCGCCGCGGTCTCGCTGCAGCCCAACGCCGGCAGCCAGGGCGAGTACGCCGGCCTCCTGGTGATCCGCCGCTACCACGAGAGCCGCGGCGATGGCGGGCGCAATGTCTGCCTGATCCCGAGCTCGGCGCATGGCACCAACCCGGCGAGCGCCGTGATGGCCGGGATGTCGGTGCAGGTGGTGGCCTGCGACGAGGACGGCAACGTCGACCTCGCCGACCTGCGCGCCAAGGCCGAGGCCCACGCC
>JAPOPO010000393.1 GCA_026712885.1 Rhodospirillales bacterium
AAATCGCGCGAATGTCGTGCAGGAGAGGCCGATGGGGCCGGCACCGATCACCAGCACGTTGGTGCCGGGCCGCATGCCGGCCTTGTCGATCACGTGATGACCGACGGAGAGCGGCTCCGCCGTCGCGCCCTCGCGGAAACTCAGGCCCTGCGGCAGGCGCAGCGCGTTGCCGGCATCGACGCGGATGTACTCGGCGTAGGCCCCCGGCGCGCCGAAACCGGTGATGATGTTGTTCGGGCAGTGGATGCCCATCCCGAGCTTGCACTGGCGGCCACAGTCCGCGCAGGCATTGACCGGCACGGCCGTCACATTGTCGCCGACCTTCCAGTCTTCGCCCGCGTCCGCACCGACTTCCACGACGGTCCCGGTGAACTCGTGGCCGAGGACCTGGCCGTCCGGCACCACCAGCGCGCCCGCCTCGGTCGCGTGCAGGTCCGAGCCGCAGATGCCGCAATACTCGACCTTGATGAGAAGATCGCCGGCCCGCACTGCCGGAGTCTCCACCTGCTCGATCGACAAGGGATTGCCGACACCCCTGAACACCGCTGCTTCCATCTCTCTCCCTCCTCGATCGGGTTGCGCGGGGTCGCTATCCCGACTCAGCCCTCATCGTAGCGATACCAGCCCTTGCCCGCGCGCCGCCCATTGTAGCCCGCCTTCACCATCTGCTTCAGCAGGGGGCGCGGCATGAAGCGCGGCCCATAGGCCTCGTGCAGGATCTCCTGCACGTCGAGGCTGAGATT
Organism: Rhodospirillales bacterium; assembly: GCA_026712885.1. Taxonomy (GTDB): domain Bacteria; phylum Pseudomonadota; class Alphaproteobacteria; order UBA828; family UBA828; genus WTGU01. The sequence goes on from JAPOPO010000393.1 coordinate 744, forward strand.
GTTGGTGACGGCATCCATGAGGCGGAACGGCCCGACCGGGAGCCCCATGCCGAGCTTGCAGGCGGTGTCGATGTCTTCCGGCGTCGCGACCCCTTCCTCCACCAGGCGGATCGCCTCAATCCAGAAGATGTGGATCAGGCGGTTGACCGCGAAGCCCACCACATCCTTGACCGGCACCGGCGTCTTGCCCGCCTCCTCGCAGACGGCGGTGACGGCGGCGACGGTCTCGTCCGCGGTCTCCAGCCCCGGGATCACCTCGACCAGCTTCATGCGCGAGACCGGCGAGAAGAAATGGGTGCCGAGGAAGCGGGGCCGCCGGGCTTCGTCCAGGTAGGAGGCGAGCACGCTGATCGAAATGCTCGACGTGTTGCTCGCGATCAGACACGTCGGGTCCAGAACCTCGTCCAGCGCCGCAAACACGCCGGCCTTCACCTCCTCGTCCTCGAACACGGCCTCGATCACCATGTCGCAGGCGGCGAAGTCGCCAAGGTCGAGGGTGGTGCGCATGTTGTCCTGCGCCCTGGCCTTGTCGTCCTCGGTGTAGAGGCCGCGCGCGACGCCCTTGTCGAGCAAGCCGTCGAGCTTGGCCGCGGCGTTGTCGAGAAGAGCCTGCTCGCGATCGCTGAGCAGCACCGACTTGCCGGCGAGCGCCATCACCAGCGCGATCTCCGAGCCCATCATGCCGGCGCCGACCACGCCGATAATGTTCACGCTCATCTCTTGGCTCTCCGTCTGCGGCGAGGCGCTAGTGCATGACGCGTTCGATCAGCATGCCGAGCCTCGCCAGCGGGATGTCCTTGAGCGACTTGCCGAAGTCGCCGAACGCGCGCGCATGCCGCCGGCGAGAATGATATCCCGCGTCATCGTCCGGTTCCTCTTCGTCTGGTGAGGCGGCGCGCAGGCGCGCGCGATCGCCGGCAGAGCGGCATTCTATCGAGGGCGATGCCCCGGTCAAGCCGAGTGCCTGACAAAGTTGCGTGGTATTATCAAAGACTTACATGAAGGTTCGTTCGTGGACGTAGGGCAGAGAGGTTGTCATGTCGATCCTGATTACCGGCGGGACCAAGGGCATCGGACGCGCCATCGCGCTCGCCTTCGCCGAACCGGGCGTGGACGTGTTTCTCAACTATCAGGGCGACGATGAGGCGGCCCGCGAGGCTCGCGCGCAGGTCGAAGCGCAGGGCGCGCGCTGCCATGTGATCAAGCAGGACGTCGGCTCGCCGGAGGGCGCCCGCGCCGTGCTCGCCGAGGTGGCGGAGCGGACGGACACGCTCGACCAGCTCCTGCACTGCGCCGTCCGCGCCATTCCCAAGCCCGCGCTCGACTGCGACGCGGACGACTTCACCGCCGCGGTCAATCTCAACGGCACGGCGCTGCTCTATCTCGTGCAGGCGGCCGATCCGCTGCTCGTGCGCGGCAGCACGGTGTTCTTCCTGACCAGCCGGGGCGGGCGGACGGTCGTCCCCAACTACGCCGCCATCGGTGTCGCCAAGGCGCTCGCGGAATCGCTGGTGCGTTATCTCGCGAGCGAGCTTGCGCCGCGCGGCATCCGCATCAACTGCGTGGCACCGGGCGTGGTGGACACGGACGCCGTACGGGCGCTGTTCGGCGACCAGGCAAGCGAGATCGTCAAGCACGCCGCCGAGAGCAACCCGAGCGGGCGCGGCGTGCAGGACGAGGACTACACCAGCGTGATCCGCTTCCTCGCGAGCCCCGAGGCCGCGTTCGTCCAGGGACAGACCATCTTCGTCAACGGCGGCCACTATCTGGCGGCGTAGGCGGCGCCCTCAACCCAGCCGTTCGATCAGCGTTGCGTTGGCCATGCCGCCGCTCTCGCACATGGTCTGAAGCCCGAGGCGGCCGCCGGTTTCCTCCAGGCTCCCGATCAGGTTCGCCGTGAGCCGGCCGCCCGAGGCGCCGACGGGATGGCCGAAGGCGATCGCGCCGCCGTTGACGTTGACCCGGTCGAGGTCCACGCCCAGCGTCTCCGCCCAGGCCAGCACCACGGACGCGAAGGCCTCGTTGACCTCGAAGCAGTCGATGTCGTCGAGCGCCTGGCCGCTCCGCGCCAACAGTTTCTGTGTTGCAGGGATGATGCCGGTCAGCATGAGCACGGGGTCGTCCCCGCAGACCGCAAAGTGGGTGATTGCGGCCCGCGGCGTCAGCGCCGACCGCTGCGCCGCCTCTTCCGAGGCAATCAGCATTGCCGACGCGCCGTCGGAGACCTGGCTCGAATTCCCCGCCGTCACCACCCAGCCGATCTCAGGGAAGCGCTCGGCCGTGCCGGCATCTACGAACGCGGGCTCCAGCGCGGCCAGCCTCTCGGCGCTCGTGCTGCGGCGGACGCCCTCGTCCGTCGAGGCCCCGTCGATGGGCAGGATGTCGCGCGCGAAGACGCCCCGGTCCTCGGCTGCCGCCGCGCGCTGGTGCGAGCGCAGGGCGTAGGCATCGAGCGCTTCGCGCGTGAGCCCCCAGCGGGCCGCGATCAGCTCGGCGGAAATGCCCTGGTGCACCAGACCTTCGGCGTAGCGCCGGCGCAGCATCGGCCCCAGATGGTCCTTGCCGCGCCGGTTGCTGCCCATCGGCACGCGGCTCATCATCTCGACGCCGCAGGCGATGACGAGGTCGTAGGCGCCCGCCATCACGCCCTGGGCAGCGAAGTCCATCGCCTGCTGCGCCGAACCACACTTGCGATCGATGGTCACCGCTGGGACAGCCTCGGGGAAGCCCGCAGCGAGCCAGGCCTGGCGGCCGATGTTGGCGGCCTGCTCGCCCACCTGGATGACGCAGCCCGCGATCACGTCGTCGACCGCGCCGGGGTCGATACCAGCGCGCGCGATGAGCCCCTTCAGCGTGTACGCCAGCAGGTCGACCGGGTGAACTGCGCTCAGCGCACCATCCGCCCGCCCCTTGGCGAAGGGAGTGCGAACCACATCGACGATGAGGGCGCGGCGCATGTCGATTCTAGCCGGCTCGGCGGAGCGAAACCGAGAGAGTGGCGGTCTCCACCTCGACGTACTTCGAGGTGGAGAGCGCCATCAGCTTGCGTACCTCTTCGAGCTCCGGCGTGGAGAGCAGCGGGAAGTCGCGCTTCACCGGGCCCGCGGCCCGCATCTTGTCGAGGTCCGCCGCCGGCACCAGGGCGCGCAGGATCAGCTCGTCGTCGTCCTCGGTGCCGTGGCGCTTGCGAAGCTCGGCGAGCGTGGGCTGTTCCGGCGGCTCGGCCAGCACTTCCTTGGCGCGGGGCGCGGCCATGATGCGGTCCAGCACGTCCGGATCGATGGGCGCGACCGGCTCGCCGTAATGTCCGCCGGCGTACTGGATCACCTCGTCCGGGATCACGGCGTAGCGCTCGCCCGTCACGATGTTGAGCACGGCAAGGGTGCCGACGAGCTGGGAGAAGGGCGTCGCCATGCCGGGATAGCCGAGCTCGCGGCGCACGCGGCCGGTCTCCTCCAGCACGTCGTCGAGCCTGTCCGCCATCTCGTGCTGGACCAGCTGCGCCTTCAACGTGCCCATCATCCCGCCCGGGATCTGATGGCGCACGGAGAAGAGGTCGTATTCCTGTGGCACACCCACGGGGAAGCCCGCCGCCGTGGCGACGCGCTCGAAGTGCTCCGCGATCTGCGGCAGGAGCGAGCGGTCGATGTTGTGGGTATGGCCGAGATGCTCGGCGTTCCGCGTCATCACTTCGACCGAGGGGACGGAAGGCCCGTTCGCCATCGGCCCGCAAGCCGTATGCAGAATATGGATGCCGAGCTCGATCGCCTCGACGTAGGCGCGGCCGGAGGCACCCAGGAGGTTGTTCGAGTGGAACTCGATGGGCTTGCCGCGCGCCTTCGCCATGATCGCCGGCACCAGCGTGCGCATGCGGTCCGGCTCCAGCACGCCGCCCGTATCGTAGAGCAGGAGCGTGTCGATGTCCGGCGAGGCCGAGAGCCTGTCCGCCTTGTCGGCGTAGTAGTCGTCGGTGTGCACCGGGCTCAGCGTGAACATGATGGCGCCCGCCACCTCCGCGCCGAACTCCTTGGCCACTCTGGCGAGGCGGTGCGTCTTGTCGATGTTGAAGAGCACGTCGTAGATCCAGAAGCTGCGGCAGCCGTGCACGCATAGCTGCCGCATCCAGACGTCCATCAGCGCATCGGGCGTGACGCCGAAGGTGACGCTCGCGTTGCTGCGCATGCCGCCCCGGATCGTGCTGTTGGGCATGGCGTCGACCAGGAGGTCGAGCCCCTCCCAGGGGTTCTCGCGGCAGTGGCGGATCAGGACCTCGAAGAGGCTCGACCCGGTGAGGTCCACCACCCGATAGCCGACCTGGTCGATCACCGGCGCAATGGGCAGCGCCATGCCGGCCTGCATGCGCATGCCCCACAGGCTCTGCTGCCCGTCCCGCATGGTCTCGTCGAGGAATTCGATGTGCGCCATCGTCGCTCCGCTCAGTGCATCAGCGAGGGCATGAAGACGTCCTCCAGCCAGCGCGTGTTGAGCCTGTTGGCCGCGAAGTCAGGGTGCCGCACCAGGCGCGCCTGGAACGCGAGGTTGGTGTCGATCCCGCCGATCCGAAATCGATCCAGCGCGCCGCCCATGCGCTCCACCGCTTCGGCACGGTCGCCAGCGCGCACGATCAGCTTCGCGATCATGCTGTCGTAGAAGGGCGACACGAAGGCGCCCGCGCGGCAGTGGCTGTCGATACGGACCCCCTGGCCCTCCGGTGTGCACCAGGCGTCGATCAGACCGGGCGAGGGCGCGAAGTCCCGCGCTGGCGCCTCGGCGTTGATCCGGCATTCGATGGCGTGGCCGGCAAGCGCGATGTCCTCCTGCGCGACGCTGAGCCCGCCGCCGCCCGCGATGCGCAACTGCTCCTCGATCAGGTCGATGCCGGCGACCTCCTCGGTCACGGGATGCTCTACCTGGATGCGGACATTGGCTTCGATGAAATAGGCCTCGCCGCGGTCAACGTCGTAGAGGAACTCGCCCGTGCCGGCGCTCCGATAGTCGAGGTGCCGGGCGAGACGGCAGGCGGCATCGTGGATCTGGGCGCGCGCCTCGGCCGGCAGCGCCGCCGCCGGCGCCTCCTCCACCCTCTTCTGGCACCGCCGCTGCACAGAGCAATCCCGCTCGCCCAAATCGACC
>JAPOPO010000543.1 GCA_026712885.1 Rhodospirillales bacterium
CCGAGGCCGACGCCGAGCGGCACCTGGGCGCCGACGATGCCGTGGCCGCCGCAGAAAACGCGCCCTCGCGCGGACAAAAACAACAAACCCCCCCCCCCCCCCCTCGCCCCCCGCGCTCGCGCCCCCCGCCCCGCCCCCGCCCACTGCCTGCCCGGGGGCGTCCCCGCCAGGGACGTCATGGCGGAGCTCACCGGGCGCGCCGCCGGCGCGTCCAAGGGCAAGGGCGGCTCGATGCACCTGTTCGCGCCCGAGCGTGGCTTCTATGGCGGCCACGGCATCGTCGGCGCCCAGGTGCCGCTCGGCGTTGGCCTCGGCTTCGCCCACAAGTACCGCGCCTCGGACCGCGTCTCCGTCACCTACTTCGGCGACGGCGCCGCCAACCAGGGCCAGGTGTTCGAGGCCTTCAACATGGCGGCGCTCTGGCAGCTCCCGGTGCTCTTCGTGATCGAGAACAACCAGTACGCCATGGGGACGGCGGTGGAGCGCTCGGCGGCGGTGTCCGAGCTGCACGAGCGCGGCGCCGCCTTCGGCATTCCCGGCGGTCGGGTCGACGGGATGGACGTGGCCGCCGTCCTCCAGGCGGCCGAGGAAGCGGTCGCTGGCTTGCGGGCAGGCAAGGGGCCGTTGCTGCTCGAAATGATGACCTACCGCTACCGCGGACACTCCATGTCCGATCCGGCCAAGTACCGGAGCCGCGAGGAGGTCAGCAAGGTGCGCAAGGAGCGCGATGCGATCGAGCAGGCGCGCCAGGCCCTGATCGAGGGCGGCCACGCCGACGAGGACGCGCTCAAGGAGATCGACCGGGAGATCAAGGCCATCGTCAACGACGCGGCCGATTTCGCCCAGTCCGCGCCCGAGCCTGCCCCGGTCTCGCTCGACGCCGACGTCGTCGCCCGCGCCTGAGCCCGCACGGGACACCGCCTCGCCATGGCTCTACAGACCGTTCGGGAAGCGCTGCGCGACGCGATGGCGGAGGAGATGCGGGCCGACCCCGACGTCTTCCTCATGGGCGAGGAGGTCGCGGAGTATCAGGGCGCCTACAAGGTGAGCCAGGGCCTGCTCGACGAGTTCGGCGCAGGGCGCGTGATCGACACGCCCATCACCGAGGCCGGGTTCGCCGGCATCGGCGTGGGTGCCGCCATGGGCGGCCTCAAGCCCATCGTCGAGTTCATGACCTTCAACTTCGCCATGCAGGCGATGGACCATCTCATCAACTCGGCCGCGAAGACGCTCTACATGTCCGGCGGCCTGCTGCCGGTGCCGGTGGTGTTTCGCGGACCCAACGGCGCCGCCGCGCGGGTCGCGGCACAGCACTCCCAGTGCTATGCGAGCTGGTTCGCCCACGTGCCGGGCTGGCGCGTGATCGCGCCCTTCTCGGCGGCCGACGCCAAGGGGCTGCTCAAGGCCGCCATTCGCGACCCCAACCCGGTGGTTTTCCTGGAGAACGAGCTGCTCTACGGCCAGAGCTTCGAGGTGCCCGAGGGCAACGATCACGTGGTGCCCATCGGCAAGGCCGCCATCGCGCGCGCCGGCAGCGATGTCACCGTCGCCGCCTTCTCGATCATGGTGGGCCGCGCGCAGGAGGCGGCCGAGACGCTCGCCGCCGAGGGCATCGAGGTCGAGGTCATCGACCTGCGCTCGCTCCGCCCGCTCGACGGCGCGGCGGTGCTGGCCTCGGTCGAAAAGACCAACCGCCTGGTCACGGTGGAGGAGGGCTGGCCCTTCGCCGGCATCGGCGCCGAAGTCGCGGCGGTCGTCATGGAGAACGCGTTCGACATGCTCGACGCGCCGGTCGCGCGGGTCTCCGGCGCCGGTGGCGGGGGGGCGGCCCTGGGGTTGGAGGAGGCGTTTGGCATGCTCCGTCAGGCCGGCGTGCGGGGGTGGGCCGGGGGCCGCCCGCACCCCCGCGCCCCCCACACGGCAACTCGGGCCGTCCCCGGAGCG
>JAPOPO010000544.1 GCA_026712885.1 Rhodospirillales bacterium
CGCTGCAGGCGCTGGTCTCCGAGCCGCTCAAGCCGGTGCTGAACTGCGTCATCATGTCGAACGGCGTGCACGTTTACGTCAGCCAGTCCGACAAGGGCGAGCTCGTGATCGGCGCAGGGCTCGATCCGCCCAACTCCTATAGCCAGCGGGGCGGCCTGCACACCATCGAGGACCAGATGGGGGCGATCGTCGAGCTGATCCCGATCTTCAGCCGGGTGCGCATGATGCGCTCCTGGGCCGGTATCGTGGATGTCTGCCCCGACGCCTCGCCCGTCATCGGCAAGACCCCGGTGGAGGGGCTTTTCATCAACGGTGGCTGGGGCACCGGCGGCTTCAAGGCGACGCCGGGCTCGGGCTGGGTGCTGGCCCACACCATCGCGACCGGCGAGCCACACCCGCTAAACGCGCCCTTCGCGCTCGACCGCTTCCCCTCCGCCGCGCTGATCGACGAGCACGCGGCGGCGGCCGTGGCGCACTAGAGGACGCGCTATGCTCTGGATCGACTGCCCCTGGTGCGGCGCGCGGCCCGAGACCGAGTTCCGCTACGGCGGCGAGGCCCATATCGCGCGCCCCGATCCGGCGGCGACGGACGATGCGGGGTGGGCGGACTATCTCTTCATGCGGAGCAACCCCAAGGGCGTCCACGCCGAGCGCTGGATGCACCGGGAAGGCTGCCGGCGCTGGTTCAACGCGCTGCGCGACACCGTCAGCAACGAGGTGCTCACGATCTATCCCATGGGCACGCCGCGGCCCGATGCGCCGGGCGACGAGGCGGAGGGCGGATAGTGCGCTTTCGTCTCAAGGAGGGCGGGCGGATCGACAGGGCGCAGCGCCTGCGCTTCACCTTCAACGGGCAGAGCTACGAGGGCTTCGCCGGCGACACACTGGCCTCCGCGCTGATCGCGAACGGCACCCATCTGACCAGCCGCAGCTTCAAGTATCACCGGCCGCGCGGCATCCTCACGGCAGGTGCGGAGGAGCCGTCCGCCCTGGTGCAGCTCGGCGAAGGCGCGCGGACCGAACCCAACCTGCGGGCGACCCAGATCGAGCTCTACGACGGGCTCACCGCCACCGGCGTCAATGCCTGGCCGAGCGCCAATTGCGACCTCGCCGCCTGGACCGGGAAGCTCGCGCCGCTCTTCCCCGCCGGCTTCTACTACAAGACCTTCCTCTGGCCCGCGTCGTTCTGGAAATTGCTCTACGAGCCCGTGATCCGGCGCATGGCGGGGCTCGGCCGCGCGCCCGAGGCGCCCGACCCCGACTCCTACGACAAGATGCACGTCCACTGCGACGTGCTGGTGGTGGGCGGTGGGCCGGCGGGTATCGCCGCAGCGCTCGCCGCGGGCGAGGCGGGCGCGCGGGTCATATTGGTGGACGACGAGGCCGTGCTCGGCGGCGCGTTACTCGGTCTCCGCCATAAGGTCGACGGCGCGGATGGGGCAGCCTGGGCAGAAGCGGCGGCCGGGCGTCTCGCCGCCATGGAGGAGGTGCGCGTCCTCACTCGCACCACGCTCTTCGGCTACTACGACCACAATTCGCTGAGCGCGTTCGAACGCCGCACCGACCACCTGGGGCCGACCGCGTCGGACGGCATGGGCCGGCAGCGCCTCTGGAACATCAAGGCGGGCAGGGTGGTGCTCGCCACCGGCGCCCACGAGCGGCCCCTGGTGTTCGCCGACAACGACCGTCCCGGCATCCTGCTGGCGTCTGCGGCGCAGCGTTACCTCAACCATTACGCGGTGCTGCCGGGCGAGCGCGCCGTGCTCTTCACCAACAACGACGCGGCTTACGAGGCGGCGCACGATATCGTGGAGGCCGGCGGCAACGTTGGCGCGGTGGTCGATTGCCGGCCCGAGCCCGCGGCGCCGCTGGCGCCAGCGCTCAAGGAGGCTGGCGTCGCGCTCCACACCGGCTCGGTCATCGCCGCCACCCATGGCACGAAGCGGGTCCGCTCC
>JAPOPO010000545.1 GCA_026712885.1 Rhodospirillales bacterium
CACCCGCTCCTTGTGCCGGATCTCGGTCGGCCCGGTGGTCACCTCGATTTTGGCGAGCGAGGAGGCGGGCAGGATGTAGCCGTTCCGTGTCACCACCGGCAGGAACTCGATGCCCTGCGTGGAGGAGACATTGTCGGTCGGCCCCTTGAGCACGAGACTGGTGCGCTTTCCGTCGATGGTCACGCGCGCAACCCTGAGCCCGTCGTTGAAGGCGTCAATGGTGTCGGCGAATTCGCGCGCCGACACGCCGTTGTCCGCCAGCCTCAGTCGATCGGGCCGCACGCGCACTTCCGGCGCGCCGAGTTCGAGGCCCGGAATTGGGCGAAGCTGGTTGCCTTGATCGCGCGGCAGCGCCGCCGCCGTCATCCCCGTCGCCCTGCCGGCGATTGCCATCACGGTTTCCAGGTCTGGCCCGGAAATGTCGAGGTCGATCGACCGCTTGCCGCCGATGCCGCGCCCGAAGATGGACGCCACGGTGAAGAAGCCGAACGTGCCGGGCTCGCGCAGCGAGGCCCGTTGCAGGACCGGCACCAGCTCCTGCGGCCTTGTGGGATCGACGGAGGACGCGCCTACGAAGGTGTAGGACGGCAGCGCCACGAAAAAGAAATTGGCGATCTTGGGCGGCCCGCCGGGCTCGGACTCCGGGCCGGTTTCCCGAGCCCAGAGCGCGCGTGTCGCGTCTTCGATCTCCCGCGCGATTTCGCCGTTCGTCCTGAGGTTGTAGCCAGGCGGCGGCAACACCCGCCCGAGCACGAAATTGCGGCTGCCGTCCGGCAGGTAGTCCAGCTTCGGCGTCAGCCACCAGGCGACTGCCACAGCAGCCATTGTGATGGCCAGGACGGAGAGCAGGGCGGCCTTGCGGTTCCGCACCACCGCTCCGGCATAGGCGAGCGTTCCGCGCGCAAAGCGGCTCGCCAGCTTGTCGATCACCGGCAGTTCGAAGCGCCCGCTCGTCACGACCCGTGCGGCAAGCAGCCGGCGTGACAGCGCGGGAATGACCGTGATGGCGACCAGGAGCGACAGCATGACCGACACGGAGATCGCCACCGCGATGTCGCGGAAGAGCTGGCCGACCTCGAGGTCCATCGCCAGGATCGGCACGAACACCAGAACCGTGGTCAGCGCCGAGACCAGGATCGCACCCCAGACCTGGCTCGCGCCCCGCAGCGCGGCCTCGCGCGGCGCCATGCCGCGCTCGCGCAGGCGGTAGATGTTCTCCAGCACCACGATGGCCGCATCGACGACCATGCCCACGGCGAAGGCGATGCTGGCGACCGACACGACAGTGAGCGACCGCCCGAGCATGGCCAGGGCGACGAAGGAGCCCACGACGGAGACGGGAATCGCCAGCGAGACGATCAGCGTCGGCCGCCAGGACCGCAGGAACAGCAGCAGCATGATCGCGGCAAGCGCGCCGCCGACGACGATGTTCTGCCGCACGAGGCCGATGGCGGACAGGATGTAGTCGGTCTCGTCATAGACCTGCTCCATGACGAGGCCCTCGGCGGGCAGCAGGGATTCGTTCAGCTCCGCGACGGCCGCGCGCACGCCTTCCATGGTTTCGATGACATTGGCTCCGGCCTCGCGCTTGGCGTTCATCACGACGGCGTTGGCGCCGAGCCTGCGGATGCGCGCGCGCGGCTCCGAATAGCCGTAGGACACTTCGGCAATGTCGCCGACCGTCACGCGCCCGATCCGGCCGGTGGTGCTGTCCGCCTCCGTGCGCAGCACCACCGCGCGCACCGCTTCCGGCGTGTTCAGCTCGCCCTCGGCGCGGACGAGGTAGCGCCGCTTGCCTTCTTCCACGTCGCCCGC
>JAPOPO010000546.1 GCA_026712885.1 Rhodospirillales bacterium
AACCGGTAGACGCCCTCGGTGAGCCGATGAACGGCCGGCATCAGCGTCTCCGGAACGTAGCAGCCGCCAAACGGCCCGAACCGCCCGTTGGCGTCGGGAAGCCTGCCTTCCACCAGGTCCCGGAGCAGTTGGGCGTGCCGGGCCGAAGGTGGTGATGAATTCGGACTAGTGGACATGAGCGTGTTCTCTTTCTACAGCCCGCACCCGGGCGATGAATTGATTGATCCTTGCGGGATCCTTGACGCCGCGCGAGCGTTCCACGCCGCTGGACACGTCCACGCCCCAAGGCTGAACGGCCTCGATAGCCTCGACGACATTTTCCGCGTCCAGACCGCCCGCAAGAATCAAGCGCGTACTGGCTGCCACGCGGGCGGCTCCGGACCAGTCGGCGCGCTCTCCGTGACCACTGCGGGCGCCCTCGAAGAGAATTCGCGCGGGCCAGCGCTGTCGATCCCGGTTCGCGCCGCGATACACCGGCAGGGGCTCGCAGTCCAGGCGCCCCAGGGTGGCGAAATCCCCGGAATCGGTCTGCAGCCAATCGGGCTTGAATACGTCCCTGACTTTTTCCCATTCCCCGGCGGTAGGATGGCGCATCACCGCGACTCGAATCACCCGTTCTTCGAGGCCACCGCAAAGCGTGCGCGCCTGCTCGGGCGTCACCCGCCTGGGCGAGCGGGCAAAGACGAAACCCAGCGCGTCGGCGCCGGCGGCAACGGCAACCGAAACGTCGTCCGGAGTGCTCAAGCCGCAAATCTTTATGAACACGGCCCGCTCCCCAACGCCTGTGCCCCGGCCGCGGTCATTGCCGCCAGCTCCCGCGCGGCATCGTCGGACCGCATCAACGCCGTGCCAACCAGCGCGACCCGGTAACCCAGAGACGCAACCACGGCGATATCGTCGACGCCTTCCATTCCGCTTTCCGCCACTGCGGGCAGATGAGTTGGCAGGTACGGCGCCAGTTGCCGGAACCGGTCGCGGTTGACCTCAAGGTCGCGCAGGTCCCGGCAGTTGACGCCGCAGAGCAATGGCGGGGAGTGGTCCGCCGGTGCGGCAATCCCCCCGATGCGATCGAGATCGGCTTCGTCGAATCCTTCCAGCAGGACAAACAGCCCGCACTGCGCCGCACACGCTATCAGTTCACCGACCTCCGCGTCGCTCAGCATAGTGACGATCACCAGCACGCCGCCGGCGCCCGCAGCCCGAGCCTCCAGGACCTGGTAGGGATCGGTGAGGAAGTCCTTGCGCATGGCGGGTATTTCGTGGACGGCCAGCGGCCCCGCCGCCTGACGCAAATCGTCCAGGGAGCCGTGAAACTCCTCCGGCTCCGTCAGGACCGACACCGCGGCCGCGCCGCCCGCCGCATAGGCGCGAATCTGCGCCGCACCGTCGAAATCGCCGCCTGCCAGGGAGCCTGCCGCCGGCGACCGGTACTTGAGTTCCGCGATGACGCTGAATGGAGCGAGCTTCAATTCCGGCGGTGCGGGCGCCGCCAGCGCGCGCCGCAGCAGCGCGCCTTCCGGCTCCCGCCGGCGGGCTTCCTGCGCCCGCGCGCGGCTGCCGTTCGCCATCCTCTTCAGGAAGGACGTCCCAGGGGAGCGTTGCGCGGCAGCCATCATCGTCAACCCGCGCTCGACGCAA
>JAPOPO010000210.1 GCA_026712885.1 Rhodospirillales bacterium
CGATGCCGTGCGAATCCTGTTGACCCGTGTTGCCGCGGAGGGCGGCTTGCCGGTAGGCCTGACCGCCGATCCTGAAGCCTATGATGCGTGGTTTCGCGCCAAGGTACGGGAGGGCCTGGACGATCCGCGTCCCGCGGTTCCGCATGAACAGGTTATGACCGACACGCAGGCGCTCATCGACGGGAAGCGCCGTGCGCGAACTTGAATGGAAGGCCATGGCGGTCTCCGATCTGATGGCGATCGTCGACTATATTTCGGACGATAATCCAGACGCCGCTCAGGCCCTGAAGGAAGACATCGAGGCCAAGACATCCCGCTTGCGGGAGAACCCACGGCTCTACAGGATCGGTCGCGTGGAGGGCACCCGCGAGATGGTTGTGCGCTCGAACTACCTCGTGGTCTACGCGGAGGACGCCCGCACTGTCACGATCCTTCGCGTTCTGCACGCAGCCCAACAATGGCCCCAGGCATGATGGGGACTGGCGCGGAATGCTGGAACCAAGTGTTGCTCGGCGCGGTCGATTGACGCCGATCGGCGCGGGGACCCATTGAGAAAGCTGGACTCTGAGGATCAGAATCCGACGCTCAACAACAGTCGAGGCCAGAGACCTCCTGTTCGAATTCGCGGAGTCCTGAGCGGCCTCGACGCTATCTGCTCACGTCGTCCTCGATGCCGGCGGTTCCCTCCTCCCACTCCCCGCCGAACGTGCGTTCGATGTGGGCGCGGGTGGGGCGGAGGCCGCTGGTGCTGGCGATGACGGCCTCGCGGCGGGCGCGGGCGTCGAGGTCTTCGGGCGGCGATGCATCGCGGCGGATGCGGGGCGTCGCGGCCTCCGGAAAGTTCCAGGCGGTGAGCCAGCGGGCGATGGTGCCGCCCAGTGCGTCGTCGAGCAGGCGGCAGTCGGCGGCGACGGTCTCGTCGCGCACGTCGCGCTGCACCTCGGCGGTGCCGCGCCAGGGCCCCATATCGGTGGTGGCGGACTGACCGAGGATGGTGGTCGCGATGGCGCGGTCGAGATAGGCGACGAAGGCCTGGAAGTCGCCACCGGCGCGGCGCGCGCTCTCGACGATCTCGATCTCCTGGCCCTCGGGCAGGATCACGCCGAGGCTGGTGGCGAAGGACTGGACCAGATCGAGCAGGTCGGCCTTCTGCTCGGCGCTCGCGTTCCGCGGATAGGTGCCCTTGACGCCGGGCGCGCCGAATTTCTCGAGCGCGACCGACCAGAACTTGAGCCCGTGGCGCTTGAGCCAGACCGGCCAGAAGCACCAGCGCGCGAGGCCCGGCCCGTGTGGCAGGTCGCCGTGCTCGCCGGGGCGGCGCAGGATCACGAATTTTCCGCTTGGCAGTGGCTCGCCCAGGGGGTGCGCGTCGGTGCGGAGCAGGGGCTGGCCCTCCGCCGACCAGCGGAAGCGGTCCGGCGCCCGCACCGCGAGGCGGTCGAGCACCACGCGATCGCCCGCACGGGCCCAGAGCGCCTCGGCGATGGCGTAGCCGTACCAGACCCCGTGCAGGAGCTGCCGGCTGACCGCGTCGAAGCCGACGCCTTCGAGCTGGCGGGCGAGGTCGTCGGCCGCGGCGCGATCGTCCGGCCCGTCGCCGCCGGGCTCCACCGTCCAGGGCCGCGCGATGGCGGCATCCAGGCGCTGGTCGAGGGCCGCCTGGCAGCGCTCGTCCCGCAGGATGTCGCGATAGATCCGGAGCGCGTGGCCGTCGTCGCGGTAGCGGTCGGCGTAGCGCGAGGGCTGGCGCGGGTTGAGCGGCAGTTCGCCGATATAGGGCTGGAGGCGGCCGGCGATGCTGGCGGCGGCGACCTCGCCAGAGGGCGGCCGTTCCGGCACGCCGGTGCGGGACGACGGCAGCAGCCGCCGGAGGCGGGTCGCGAGGGCCGCTGCCATCAGGCAAGGCTCCCGTCGGCTGTGAGAAGCGCGGAGGATCGGGCATTCATCATGCCCCGATCATCGAGCCTCCACCCCGGTCTGTGCACCGCACCATGGTGCGGGGAAAAGCCGGCGGGGCAGCGATGCGTGTATCGGCTACAGGCTGTCCTGCGCGGGCTCCGGCGGCTGGTAGAAGACGAAATCCGTATCGTCCAGGTCTTCGATATCGAAGTTCTCCAGCGCGATGGTCCTGCCGCCGTGGCCGTGCAGGTCGATCGTGACGAATGAGCCGAGCTGGACCACGGACAGGTCTTCTAAGCCTGAGATTGTCTCGAGCGCGCTGAGGTCGATCACGTCTTTGCCGTCGCCAAAGTCGGTGATCGTGTCGCTTCCGTGGCCCGCGAAATAGGCGAAGGTGTCGGCGCCGGCACCGCCCGTCAACGTATCGGTTCCGGTGCCGCCGCTGAGCCAGTCGTCGTTTGCTCCGCCGTCCAGCGTGTCGCGCCCTTCGCCGCCCATCAGGAAGTCATCGCCGCCGCCACCGACGAGCCTGTCGTTGCCTTCGCCACCGAGAATCCAGTCCTCGCCGCCGCCGGCGCTGAACATGTCGTCGCCCTCGCCGCCGAAGATGAAGTCGGCGCGTCCGTCCGCGACCAGGGGATCGTCGCCGGGGTGGCCGACAAAGGCGGCGGTGCCGGGAACGTAGAAGCCCACTTCTTC
>JAPOPO010000378.1 GCA_026712885.1 Rhodospirillales bacterium
GTTCGAGAAGATCGAACGCACCTACGCCAAGGAATAGGAGGCGCAGATGGCTTCGACCGGCTTGGACTCTTTCACCAATCCCGCCGAAATCGGCGCCATGTACCCTGGCGTGGGCGCCGAAACGGCGATGGTCGGTATCCTCGTGGCCCTCTGGGTGGGCTGGCACTTCTTCCAGATCCACCAGGAGGAGAGCGAGTATCGCGAAGCGGTGAAGCTTTACCGCGACGTCGGCATGGAGCGCGCCATGCACCATGCCTCCGGCACGATCGCGACGGAGGACGAGGTTCAGATCAAGAACTGATCTCTCGCCACCGTCGCTACGTTACAGGGCGGGCCTCCGGGCCCGCCCTTCTTCGTCCGGTTGGCCCGCATGTCTCACCATGACAGTAGTGAGAAGTGCGGGCTGACCTGCGGCTACGGGCCCGCGGTGCGGCGGACGCGGAAGCGGAGCGTTGCCAGGACGAGGCCGATCATCACCAGCCCAACGCCAGCTAGCCGCTGGGGGCCCAGGCTCTCGTCCAGCAGCAGCGCGGTGCTAATCAGGCCCGAGATGGGGATGACGAGCGAGAACGGCGTCACCAGATAGGCCGGATAGCGCCGCAGCAGGTAGCTCCACAGCATGAAGCCGAAGCAGGTCGCAATCATCCCGAGGAAGAACAGTTCGCCGATGGTGACCCAGGTGATGTCGGTGAGCGCGGTGAAGGCCGCCGGCCCCCCTTCGAAGACATAGGAGAGTCCGAGCAAGGGCGCGATGCCGATCAGGTGGGCCCAGGCGATCAGGCGCAGCAGGTCGTCTGTGCCGGCGAGCTTGACGATCATGTTGGAGGAGGCCCAGCTCAGGGCGGCCACGAGCACGAAGCCAAGGCCCGCGAGAGTCGGGCCGCCTGGCAGTGTGAGGCCGATGATCGCGATGCCTGCGCCGGAAACGGCGATGCCCGCATACTGTGCGCGCCCCGGCCTCTCGCCCAGGATCGCAAACGCGAAGATCGTGGTGAAGAAGACCTGGGACTGGAGCAGCAGGGAACTGAGCCCTGCCGGCATGCCGAATTCCATGCCGAAGAACAGCAGCGACATCTGGATCGTGCCCTGGGTCAGGCCGATGCCCAAGGTCCAGTACCAGCGGATCGCCGGCGGCCGAAAGAGAACCAGGACAGGCAGCGCGGCGATGGCGACGCGGAGCCCGGCCACCATGAGCGGGGGCAGGGCATCGAGCAGCTCGCGCATGACCACGAAGGAGAAGCCCCAGAGGCCGGTCACGGCGAGAGCGAGCGCGATGTGGGCGGGCGACACGGCGGTCTGCGGCGAATGCGGCACAGGTGGCCACGGGCGGTCTCGGCCCCGCCCAAATTGGCTAGCCCGGCTCGGCCTTCCCCGGCGCCGCACGTTCGCGGCGGCGCAGAATGATGAAAAAGACACCGAGCATGAGGCAAAGCAGGGCGAGCCAGACCCAATGGCTGTGGCTCTCCGAGAAGAACAGGATGCCCCAGCCGATGCCGGACAGGGCGACGATGAAGTTCACGGTCGAGAAGAAGACCGGTCCCAGGAAGCGGATCAACTCGACGAAGAGGTAGATGCCGAGGGCCTGGACGAATATGGCGGTGATCAGCGCCCAGTCGCCCGCGTCCATCGGACCCTCGAACCACCACCAGCCGTCGGTTGCAGCCACCGCCGCGAGGATTGGGAGCGAGCCGAAGAAGAAGAACCCGAACGCAAAATGGAGTGAGTCGGTCGCCGGTGGGCGCATGATCGCCGTGGCGAGGCTGGTGGTCGTGTAGCCCAACGGCAGCAGCAGGGCGAGCAGGATCCAAGGCACCAGGTCGCGCGAGGGCAAGCTGGTCTCTGGCACCACCAGAAGCGCCACCCCGACGATGCCGACGGCGAAGCCGAGGACCCGAGGCCACCAAATTCTCTCCAGCCGGAAGACGACCGCGCCCACGTAGGTGAGAATAGGGGACAGCACCACGAGCATGCTGATGATGCCGGCCGGCACGCCCTTGCCACTGACGAACCCCACGGTCAGGAACGGCACCCCATAGCCGGAGATACCG
Source organism: Rhodospirillales bacterium (assembly GCA_026712885.1). GTDB lineage: Bacteria > Pseudomonadota > Alphaproteobacteria > UBA828 > UBA828 > WTGU01. Next base: position 2,049 of record JAPOPO010000378.1, read on the forward strand.
GCGACCGCGTAGGAGCTTATGTGTGCGCGGGAAAGTGGTGGCGGTTTCCCATTGATGAGCGCCAGCAGCAGGCTCACCGCGGCCCCGCCCATACCCATCCACAAGACAAAGCTGGTGAAGGGAACGCCGTTCGCGATGGAGACGCCGGTGAGCGAATAGCTCAGCCCGTAGAGAACGCCGGTGAGGAAGAGCAGCGCTACCGAGATCCAGAACCCGGCCGGTCGTCCAGCCCAGCGTCGGGCACGGTCCGAGCGAATGGCGGAGAGGTCGCTAGAGGACGGTGACTCCTGGTGTGACAAAGTTTGCGGGCCGGACGGCCGGCGGCACCGCCAGGGGCCTTAGGCCGAGTTGCCGCCTCCGGCGCGGGACTTCTCCCACAACCGCTTCGCCGGCTTTAGAAACATCTTGAAAATTCCGCCCACCAGCACAAACACGGTGACGTAGATGAAGAGGACCCCGGCGATTCCGTATCCGTCATCCGCGGGCAGAAGCTCCGCGCTTACCATCAGGTAGGCGGTGACGACACAGAAGATCAGCGCGAACAGCAGCGAAGGCCCGTCGCCGGAGCTCCAATACAGGCGCAGTCGACGCATACGATGCACGTCCATGATAGCCACGGCGGTTCCCCGTCAGTTGTCGCGGGGCATGTTAGTCAAAGCCAGCCGCTGGGCAAGCCCTTCGTGGGCGTGGAGGCGCACCAGCGCCATAATTTCATCGCATGCACCGATGCGACGGGGCTTCCAGGCGGGCTGAACGGTCGTCACGCCGGCGGGTCCGCGGCTGCCGACTGCTCAAGCAATCCACCGTGAGCCGCCAACGCCATCGCCCGGGCAATCTCGACGGTGAGCGGACCATCGGGTTCCAGCACCACTGCCACCCGGTCGTTAGGTCCGAAGGCGATTTCGCGCTCGCCGTCGAGCGCTACGACGCCCCGCTCGAGCCGTATGGGATGCGGCACGCCGGCCTCCAGGTCGGCCACCCGCTCGACCCCGATTTCGGCCATCAACCCGGGCGCAAGCGGCGCCGAGACCGTCCGCGCCGCGCCGGTCGCTGCAGCCAGGTCGATGACGACGCCGGTCGGATCGTCGCGCGAGACCGGGCGCACGAGACCCGCTATGGAAGAGAGGCCGATGGCGTCGGCCTCGGCAAAGGTCACGAAGAGCTGGTCGAGCGCGTCTGCCCGCCAGAGCGCCTTCGCCCCGGTCCAGGTCTCGCCGCTGACGCAGACATCGACCAGCGCGATGTCCCGCGGCGTGCCGTCGATCGTTACCCGCAGCACCTTGTTGCGCCGCGCCGCCTCCTCCCGCGTCAGCGCGCCGGTCGCCACCATTCCGGCCGCGAGGCCCGCGATGGTCGCTTCGCGCATCATCGGGAAGACGTTGTTGGTCCCGGTGGAGAGCGAGGTCAGCGGCACGCCGTCGCAGGCCTGCGCGACCAGCCGGTTGGTGCCGTCGCCACCGAGCACCACGATGCCGCCGACGCCCCGCGCGACCATGCGGGTGGTGGCCTCGAGCGTGTCGGCGGGCGGTCCCTCGATCGGCATGTCCAGGAATTCCACCTCGGGCCAGACCTGGCCATCGGGCGGGCCATGGGCGATCGCCCGCTTCACCCGGTCGGCGATGCCGCTCTCGTCGGGAATCATGTAGCAGGTGCTCACGCCGACCGCGCCGAGCGCCGAGAAGATGCGCGTGATCATGTTGCGCTTCTCGGCAATCGGGAACACCGATGCCTGGGCGACCAGGCGCCTGATATCGCGGCCGGCGGCGGGGTTGGCGATGATGCCGACCGCCGAGCCGCTGAGGGGTTTTCTTGCCATTGTGCCTCCGCGAGGGCTTATAGCCCGGCCGGCGGCGTGGCGCCATGCGTCTCTGGTCCCATGACGGGCGCGCAGAGGTCCTTGTGACCGGCGCATCCGCTTCGTGTAGAAACGGCAGGCAAGATGACAGACTCAGCGTGCCGCGCGGCGCATGAGAAAGGGGAGTAGACCGTGATTCAGCAGGGCCCGGCCAATCTGCGCGTCTACGGCGTGCTGCTGCGCGGCGGTCGGGTGTTGATCGCAGACGAGCAAGTCGGCGGGCGCGACGTGAGGAAGCTTCCCGGCGGTGCGGTCGAGTCAGGCGAAACACCGGAACAAGCGCTAAAGCGAGAGTTCATGGAAGAGGGGAGCCTCGAGATCGAGCCCACCCGCCTGCTCCACGCACCGGGAACTCTTTACAGTCACTGGATACACGGGCTCTACACGCCCATGTTCTACGAAGTTCGGGGGGGCGGCGAGCCGGTGACGCCGCCGGATGAGCCGGTCGAACTGCTCTTCATGGAGCCCGCCAAGGCCATTGCGAGCGGGCGCATGGCAGCGCCGGAGATCGTCGCGCTCAACCGCGCGCTGGCGGTCGCTCGATAGCGATGCACAGGTCGGGACAAGGGAGCGATCCGATGAGCAAGCGCCGCAACGGATGCGGGCGCCTTCGGCACGGGCTTCGGAGTCTTGCTGTCGTCGCTGTCGCTGCGGCGCTCTGGCTCGGTGAAGGGGCGGTCGAAGGGGCGGCGCAACAGCCGCCGGCCGTGGTTTCCGTCGACGAGGTGCGCATGGAGGCGATGGCGCAGACCGTGCCGGTGATCGGGCGCCTCGTCGCGCGCCGGGCAGGCGAGGTCGCGGCGCGCACCGCCGGCCCGGTCGCAGCGCTCCACGTATACGTCGGCGATCGCGTGGAGACCGGCGATCCCATCGCCGAACTCGACGCGATCCGGCTCCGGGCCGAGCGAGACCGCTTGGCGGCGATTGTCAACGAAGCGCAGGCTCAGGTGGAGCGCCTGGTGGCCCAGTCAGCCTTGCACCGCCAGGAACTGCGTCGGTTGGAGGGTCTCCGGAACTCGGCCGCGTTCAGCCAAAGCCGCTTCGAGGATGCCCGGCAACAGGTGATTATTGCTGAGAGCGCCATCGGCACGGCTGACGCCGCCCGGCTCAGCGCAGCGGCGAGCCTCTCGCTCGCGGAAATCGATCTCGCGTGGGCCAAGATCGCGGCTCCCTACCCCGGCGTCGTCACTCTCGTTCATACCGAAGTCGGTGCCTGGCTCGGAGTCGGCGCGCGAGTCGTGTCCATGGTCAACGACCAGGACTTGGAGGTCGAGGCGGATGTGCCGTCGAGCCGCGTCGGGGCCCTGGATAGCGGCGCACAGGTCTCGGTCGTCCTCGACGACGGGACCGAGCACACGGCGATCGTGCGCACGGTCGTGCCGGAGGAGAACGCGCTCACCCGCACGCGCCGGGTGCGCTTCACGCCGCGCTTCTCGGCGTTGCGCAAGCCGCTCGCGATCAACCAGTCGGCGACCGTGGTGCTGCCGGCCGGACGTAGCCGACAGGTCCTTACCGTGCATAAGGACGCCATCGTCCGCAATCAGGGCCAAGCGTTTGTCTATGTCGCTCAGGACGGGGCGGCGCAGATTCGCCCGGTGCAGCTGGGCGCCGCTGTCGGCGGCCGCTTCGAGGTGCTGGGCGGCCTCGGCCCCGGGGAGCCCGTCGTGGTTCGCGGCAATGAGCGCCTGCGTCCTGGCCAGGCGATCACGGTCGGCGGAGCCGGCTAAGGGCGCGCCCTCGCCATGAACCTGATAAGGCTGGCCATCAATCGGCCGATCGCGGTCGTCGCGGCAATTCTGATGGTGGTCATGTTCGGCCTCGTCGCGCTGCAGACGATCCCGATTCAGCTCACGCCCGATGTCCGCAAGCCGCTCCTCACCGTCGAGACATTTTGGCCCGGTGCGGCGCCCGCCGAGGTCGAGCGCGAGATCATCACGCAACAGGAGGAGGTGTTCAAAGGCCTCGAAGGGCTGCACCGCATGATCGGATCGGCCGACGACGGCGTCGGCGAGATCGAGCTGGAGTTCGCGGTTGGCACCGACATGGACAAGGCGCTCGTGCTGGTGGCCAACCGGCTGGATCGCGTGCCCAACAGGCCGAGCGACGCCGTCGAGCCGATCATCAGCTCTGCCGGCTCGGAGGATCAGCCCATCGCCTGGTTCATCCTCTCTCACCAGCCCGGCAACGACCGCCCAATCCACACCTACGGCGACTTCGTGGAGGACGTGATCCAGGAGCGCCTGGAGCGGGTCCCGGGTGTGGCACGCGTGAACATGTTTGGCGGTACCACGCGGGAGCTTCGGATCACGGTCGATCCCCAGCGCATGGCCCGCTACGGCCTGACGGTAACCGAGATCGCTGACGCACTCAGGCGGTCCAACGCCTCCATCTCGGCCGGCGATATCGAGGAGGGCAAGCGCCGCTACGTGGTTCGCACCGACGGCGAACTCAACACGCCCGAGCGCGTCGCCAGCGTGGTGCTGCGCTCAGACAGCGACCCCCTCTCGGGCCGAGTCGGCCGGGTCACCATGGGCGACATCGCCACGATCGCCTACCGCCACAAGGAGCCGGTCGCGCGCATTCGCCAACTCGGCCAGCCGGCGCTGGCCGTCAACGCGGTGCGCGAGGCCGGCGCAAACGTGATCGAGACCATGGCGCGCGTGAAGTCGGCCGTGGCGGAGTTGAACGCCGGAGCGATCCCTCAGGCTGGGCTCGTCTTCGAGCAGGTCTACGACGAGACCGTTTACATCGATTCCGCCATCGATCTCGTGCAGCAGAACATCTTCGTGGGCGGTGTCCTGGCGGCGCTGATTCTGCTGCTCTTCCTGCGTTCGTTCTCCGCGACCTTCATCGTCTCGATCGCGATCCCCGTCTCCGTCGTGGGCTCGTTCGTTGCGATGGCGATACTCGGGCGCTCGATCAACGTGATCTCCCTCGCGGGCCTCGCGTTCGCGGTCGGCATGGTGGTGGACGCCGCGATCGTGGTGCTGGAGAACATCTATCGGCTCAGGCAGAACGGCTACGGGCGCCTGCAGGCCGCCTACCACGGCGCGCGGCAGGTCTGGGGCGCGGTGTTCGTCTCGGCTGCGACCACGGTGCTGGTCTTCGTGCCGATCCTGGTGATGGAACTCGAAGCCGGCCAATTGTTCCGCGACATTGCCGTGGCGATCTCGGTCTCGGTGGTCCTCTCGCTGATCGTAGCGAGCACCGTAATCCCCTCACTCGCGAGCCGAATCCTGGGGCGCAAGATCTTCGGCGTCGACCGATCACCCGTGGCCCGTGCAGTCGACGACGCGCCGCCGTACCGGCTGCGCCTGCCTATTATCGACGATTTTGCTGCGCTCTTCGTCCGCATGGTGCTCGGCTTCACCGGCTGGGTCGTACGCCGCCGGTTGCGTGCCGCTGCGGTGGCGGTCGTGGTTTGCGGGGGCGCGCTCTTCGTCTCGTGGCTGCTCCTGCCCCGGCTCGATTATCTGCCGACCGGCAACCGCAACCTCGTGTTCGGTGTGCTGCTGCCGCCGCCGGGCTACAACCTCGAAACCACCATGGGCATCGCGCGCTCGGTCGAGGACGCGGTGCGCCCCCTCTGGAAGTCCGAGACCGGGCCGGACGCTCAGCCGGGCGAGCCGCCCAAGATAGAACGCTTCTTCTTCGTGACGTTCCGCGATCAGGCCTTCGTGGGCGCGGTCGCGGTCGAGGCCGACCGGGCCGGCGAGCTTATCGACCCGATCCGCACCCCGGTATTCTTCGAGCCAGGCACCTTCGGCTTCGTCAGCCAGGCATCCCTGTTCGGTCGCGGCATCGGCGGCGGGCGCAAGATCGACGTGGATATCTCGGGTCCGAACTTGGAGACCGTGCTCGGTATCGCGCTGCAGGCGACCGGCCTCGTGGCCCAGGCGCTGCCCTTCGATCAAGGCAACCAGTTCCGACCCAAGCCGGGCCTGGAGCTCGGCGCGCCCGAGGTGCGCCTGCTGCCCGACCCCGTCAAGCTCGGCGACAACGGGGTCTCCACGCGCGAGTTCGGCGCCACGATCGAGGCTTACAACGACGGCCTCAAGGTGGATGAAGTGACCATCGATGCCAAGCGCTACGACCTGATTCTGGCGGGGCCGGACGCCCACGTCGATCGCACGCAGGGCATCGAGAGCCTGCCGGTGGTGACGAGGGCGGGCACCATCGTGCCGGCCAGTTCACTCGCCGACATCGTGGTCACGGCGGGGCCGACCAAGATTCGCCACGTCGAACGCGAGCGCACCATCA
>JAPOPO010000548.1 GCA_026712885.1 Rhodospirillales bacterium
CTTGGGGGATTCGCGGATGTCGCGCAGCCTGGCGGCGTGCCACGCCCGGTAGGGCTCGGGGATGGATGCCAGCGCGTCCTCGCCGATCCACCAGTGCCGCGTCAGAGCGTGGCGCGCCAGCAGGTAGAAGGCGGCCGCCTGGCGGTCGGCCTCGGCCGAGCCCTGCGGCGCCACCTCCGCAAGGTCGATGGCGGCCAGCCGCGCTCCGCCGACGTCGAAGGCGGTCGGAGAGAACATCACCGGCCAGTCGCCCGAGAGGGCCGTGAGGATGCGGATGAAGGCCTGGGTGACGGTCTCGCCGCCCGAGCCGTAGCGCGCGTCCCCCACCAGCCCCTGCACCGCGGGCTCGCGCACCGAGGCCAGCAGGTCGGTCAGCACCGGCACGGCGTAGCGCTGCGCCCTGGACGCGGCCTCGGTCTCGCCCACGCCGAACAGGAGGTCCACCACGTCCCACCAGAGCGGCTCCGGGGGCAGCAGCAGGCCGGCCTCCGCGATCGCCGCGTCCACCTCTTCGTCGCGGCCTTCCGTGTAGGCGTTGGGCTCGGCGCCGGACACCTTGTCCGAGCGCATGGCGTAGGCCCCGGCGAGCGTGGGCCCGAGAAGCTCGCGCATGCCGTCCGGCGCGCCTGTGTCCCCCGCCGGGGTCACCATCAGGCCGAGCAGGTTCATCAGGAAGGCGCGCTCGGCCGGGAGCGGGCCGCGGCAGCCGAGCTGCGTGTCGCAGGGGTTGATGGCGTGCTCCGCCGTCATGCGGAGCGGGAACCAGCCCGCCTCGTGGCGGCACTCGGCCGGCAAGGCTTCCCGCACCAGGGAGACCAGACCCGAGGACGACGGGCCGATGTCGATGACGGCGGCCAGCGGCAGGCGCACCTGCCCGCCTTGCAGGCAGAACGCGAGTCCGAGGGCGTTCATCAGCACCGACTTGCCCTGGCCAGGCAGGCCGTAGATCAGCTCGAAGCCGTAGTCGCCGCCCTCGTCCGCCGCCAGCGGCAACGGCTTGCCGTCCGGCGAGCGGAACAGGTGCGCGCCGCCGGCCTCGGCTGAGAGGCGCGAAAGGGGCGCCGGGCGGCCTACGGGCAAGAGGCGCAGCGCCTCGGTGAGGGGAGCCAGCGCCGGCTCGGCGGTGGCGCCGCCGCAGAAGCCGGGGACGGAGGCCGCAACGCTTTCCAGCGGATCGCCCGTGAGCGGGGTGAACACCGCCTCGCCCCAGCCCTCGGCCACCTGCTGCAGGCGGCCGAGACGGGCGGCCAGCGCCGTCTCGCCCTCTTCCCCTCCGACCCAGGTGAGGAGGCCGAGCCGCAGCCGGACGATGGCATGGGCGTCGCCGCCGAGCGCCGCGAGGTCGCGGAGCGCGTTCCGCGCGAGCAGGCTGTCGGTGGAAGAGAAGGCGAGGAAGGACGATGCGACGCGCGAGACCGCCGCATCCAGGCGGTGCAGCCCGCCGCCCTCGATCAGCAGCGAGAAGCGGCAGGGAAGCCCCGCGGCGGCGAGCCCCGCCATCAGCTCGGCGAAGGGGCGCGAGCGCCTCGGCCCGAGGCTCATGTCGAGGGAGCCGTAGAGGCGTTCGCCGATACGGATGCCGCCGCCCGTCCGCTCCGGCTCGCGCACCAGGAGCTGGGGCGCCAGCGGCGGCGGGAAGGCGCCGGCCTCCGGTGGCTCGGTCAGACGCGCCGGCGCATCGTTGGTCACGGTGACCGGACGCCAGTCCGGCGCCGTGGACGCCGCGCCGTTCACCATGCGGCGCATGAGCCGGAGCGACTCGTCTTCGGTCAGCCTGCGACCCGCGATCCCGGTCTCCGCGAGCACGGCCGAGAGAGCGTCGAGCAGAGCCTCGTGGCGCGCCCACAGCCCTTCCAGCGCGAGATGGGGGCACTGCGCCTCGCCGGCCGCGGGCAGCCAGTCCCTGAGATGCCTGCGGAGCGCCCTGCGGTCGCGGGTCAGGCGGTCGCGCGGCAGCACCGAAGGCCGCGTCCAGCAGGCCAGCACCAGGGTCTCCGCGGCGATGAGCGGCGTCAGCCGGCGCGCCCGCTCGGCCAGCAGGTCGTCGAGGTCGAGCCCGAGGCGTCCGGCTTGCCGCCGCGCGGCCCCGGCATGCGCGCCGGCGAGGCCTCCGGCCTCGTCGGGCGCGCGCTCGAACGTCACGTGGAGCGCATGGCCGGGATGGGCGAAGGCGGTGTTGAGGCGCAGCGCGGCGAGGTCCACGAAGCGGTCGAGCTCTTCCGTGCCCATCATCGAGCGCGACCCGTCGAGCGCCAGCAGCGAGACCAGCGAGCCGTCGTGGCAGACCAGCACGCCGCCGCCGCCTTGCAGCGGCACGGCGGCCTGGGGCGCCAGGAAACTCTCCAGCGGCTTGCGCCGCAGCGTCCAGCTCAGACGCTGCAGGTCGTCGGCGGCTGCGGCGAGCGTGAGCGGCATAACGCGAGCTCTCCTAAAGCCTCGGCTTGAGGACGGTGTGGCTGCCGCCGTCGACCCCGAAGGTGGCGCCGAGCGCGTTGATGACGGCCGGCGCCGCGATCAGCGCGACCCCGATGAGGATGGCGATCAGGCCCGAGCCGAAGGTGGTCTGCTGCGGATGGTCGACGTGGCGCTTGAGCTTCAGCAGGCCGAAGCCCACGATGGCGGCGCCGATGATGTAGAAGGCGATGGCGATCAGCCCCGGCACGGTCTCCAGGTCGCCCGCCGCCTCGTCGGCCATCTCGCCGAGCGAGACCGCCAGCGCGGGTCCGGCGGCCCAGAGGCTCGTGCCGAAGACCCACGCCATGCCCGCGAGCGCAGCCGCGACGGGACCCGGCGGCGCCGTTCGCGGATGCCGTGAACGGGGGCTCCTCAACTCCGGCAGGACGCGCCGGACGGCTTTCGCGAGGCTTGTCGGGGTCATGGGGACTGTCCTTTCAGCGGATGCCCGGCATCGACGCATGCCCGGCATCAGTGGATGCGCAGCACCTCGATGCCGAGACTGGTCTGCAGGGCATCGATTACGGCGCCGAGGTGCCAGGCGGCGATGCCGCCGGCCATGTGGGCGAAGGCGCGGGCGCCGCTTGCGCCCGGCCTCGCGTCGGCGGCGGCACGGAGCACGAAGGCGCCCCGGATGAAGGCGAAGAGCCCGACCAGCGCGACCAGGGCGAACACGGCCGCGAGCAGTGCGTCGTAGTCGGCGCCGCGGCTGCCGGACCAGGGCGTTCCCCTGTATCCGAGGCTCGCGGTGCCGGACGGGTTCGCGGTGCCGAACAGGCTCTCGCTCGCCGCATCCAGCCAGGAGGGGAGCGCGGCCAGCACGATGCAGATCAGGAAGGAGAGCGCCGTGCCGCCGGCGGACGGTGCGTGGAACTTGTCCTCGGAGGTCTTGAGCAGCCGCAGCAGCCCCTGGGACAGCGCCATCAGCGCGAGCAGGTAGCAGACGGCCGTGATCAGGATCAGCAGGCCGGGCTCGAGGTCGCGGACCAGCGAGATCATGGCCTGGCCGAGGTCGTTCGACTCAGTCATCGCCGGATTTCTCCGGCACCGTTGCGAACACCACCACCAGCTCGGTGTCGCGGGCGATGCGCACGCTGGGCCCGTCCGGCGCGTTCTCGAGCAGCACGTCGCCGGCGGTGCGCGCTGCCGTGGCGAGCCCCGCATGGACCGCTTCCCGGGTCGAGGAGTCGAGGCGCTCGTAGCGCACGCCGTCGCCGACGATCACCGTCTCGCGCGGCCGCGAGAGGGCCGTGAGGAAGCCCTCGGCGAAGCGCACCGACGCCGGCAGCAGCACCCGCTCGAACCAGTGGCTGTCGACCTCGCCGTCCACGCCGTAGCAGGCGCAGTCGAGGCCGGCGGCCCAGGCGTCGACGCCGTAGCTCCGGCCCCGGTACTCCAGGCGGCTCAGCCGCAGGGTCAGGCGCTCGCCTATGAGCGTGAACGCGCCCGAGGCGACGGCCCCCGCGAGCGGCGGCTCCAGGATCTCCAGCAGCACCGGGCCCGGGTAGTCGGAATCGACCGCGTACATGGTGCGGGCGTAGAGCCCGGTCCCGGCAGGGACGCGCGGCAGCGGCGGTACGCTCGCCCGCGCGTCTTCGGCACGAGGGTCTCCGGCACGAGTGTCCTGGCCGGAGGGTAGTCCGGATACGCCCCCTCGCGATGCCGGGCCGGGATCGCGGGCCGCCGCGTCGGAGTAGCGCACGCGGACGATCGCCGGCTGCCGCGTCCAGGCCTCGATCAGCACGTCGATATACGCGCCGGCAGGGCGCGGGTCTCCGGCACGAGTGTCCCCGGCACGAGTGTCTCCGGCACGAGTGTCTGCGGCCGGCGCCGGCTCCGCACGCCGGTCCGGCCTGCGGTATCCCTCGTACACGGGCTGCGTCCGCTCCGGCGCACGCGTCTCGGCAGCCGCCGGCGCCGTGGACGGCCCCTGGAACGTGGGCAGGTAGGTCTCGCCGGCCTCGCGGGCTGCGTCGAAGCGCTGGCGGTCGCGCTCGTCGAGCGTGCCGCGGTAGAACGGCGGCACGCTGTCCTCGGGATCGAGCTTGAGGTCCCGGTTGTCGGGGAACTGGGCGAGGGCCGCGCCGCCCGCACCCGCCCACAACACTGCGACCAGGACACTTATATATAGGGCGCCCGGCACGCCTCGCCGCAGTGCCTCCAGTCTGCCCTCGCCAATCATTGCCGCTCTCCCGTTCCGAGGGTGTCCCCCCAATGGACGTCGCTGCCCATATCGGCGAAGCCGAGCCGCTTCTCCCGTCCCCCGTCGCTGACCAGCGCGAGAGGGGTGCCGTCCAGGCGGTAGGCCCAGCGCCCGCCGGGACCGCGCTCGGCCGCGAGCGGGCCGGGCGAGAGCAGGTGGGCGCGGGTCAGCAGCAGCACCTCGCCGCCTCTGCGCCACGCCCGGTCGCCGCTCGCGCCGCCTTCGACGGCGAGGCGCTCGGCGTCCCGCGGCACGGCGCCACCGAGCAGCGCGAGCAGCACCGGATCGCCGGCGTGGAACGCGGCAGGTTGCGCAAGCGCGCCCGGATCGGCATTAGGGCCGGGAACGCCCAACCGGATCTCGACCCGGAAGTCGGCGTCCGCGCCGGTGCCGCGCAGGTGCGCCACCACCGGCTCCGCAAGACCCCGGAGCTTCACCACCGCGTTGCCCCCGAGATACGCGGCCGACGGCGCCAGATAGAGCAGGTGGCTCGCCACACGGCTGCTTCCCGATTCCTCCTCCGTTCCGCCCTGCCAGTCGGGCGGCAGGAAGCGGCGGTCGACCAGGGCCTCCTCGATGGGCCAGGGCGCGCCGGTCGAATCGGTGAACGAGACCGCGGTGACGTAGCCCCGCCGGAGCGCGATCGCCGGGATCGCGCCGTCCTCGAGCCGGATTCGCCGCACCCGGCCCGCCGGCGGTTCGCCAGCCCCCCTTGCCGTGGCTTCCTGGGTCTCGCGCAGGATGCGGCCCAGAATCTCGATCTGCTCCGGCGTGAAGGGCAGCGCCGCACGCCCCTGGCGCGCGGCGTCTTCGTCCGGGAGCGCATGCGCGGACCACACATCCACCAACCGCTCCAGCGGGGCGCCCGGTCCGCCGCCGGCCGGCGCGCCGTCCTGCGCGGCCGCCGGCAAGGGCAGCAGCGCGAGAAGCAGAATTGCCGCGATGGTCTTCCTCATGCCCCGCCTCCTTTGCCGGCGATGAGCTGCTCGATGGCGATGCCGGCGGGGCGCTCGTCGAGCGGCACACGCATCACCAGCACCCGGGCCACCAGCTCCTGGCTGATCCGGCGCGTGCCGGCCGAGAAGGTGACCAGGATGGGGAACTCCACGGCCCAGCCGACGCGGCCCGCGAAGAAGCGGGTGTCCACGATCACCGGCGCGCCCTGTGCGACCGCCGAGGCCACCTGGAGGTGGTCGCGCAGGCGGTCGAGGAAGAGGCTCTCGTCGAGGCCCTTGAGGAAGGACTCGTAGCCCGCGTCGGTGAAGTACTCGCGGATGCCGGAGAGCCTGAGGCGCCAGTCGTGGTGGCCGAGAGTGAAGGCCTCGGTGACCGCCGAGACCGTCCAGTTCCTGAGCGCCGCGTCGGACATGATCGGCTCGTCGAGCGGCGTCAGCCTGACCAGCCTGCCGTCCGGGGTCGCGGCCACCGCGATGTAGACGGTGGAGTGGAACCAGACGTAGCCTGCGAAGGCGCACGCGGTGAGCAGGTTGCAGACCACCAGCCAGGCGGCGGCGCGGCGCCAGCCGTGGTGCTGGTCGCGGTGGAACGCGAACCGCCCAGCCGCCGCGCGCACGGCCTGCAGGCGGCTACTCATGGCCGTCTCCCACCCGAGGCTCTCCGGCACGAGTGTCTCCCACCCTGAGGGTGACCGGCACGAGTGTCTCCGGCCCGAGGGTCTCCTGGAGCCAGGCGTCCACGTCGTCGATGTCGCCGATCCGGTGCCCGACCGCGCCGTCCGTGCCCGACCAGGCGATCAGCGGCACGGCGGTGGCGCCCCATTCATCGAAGAGGGCGTTGTTGCGCGCGATGCGTTCCGCACCGGTCTTCGGCCCGAGAGTCTCCGGCACGAGTGTCTCCGGCACGAGTGTCTCCGGCACGAGGGTCTCCGGCCCGAGGGTCGGGTGGGCCGTGCCGCCGCCCTCGAACCACGCCTGCGCCGGATCGGGATGTGCCGCGATTGCCACCGCGAGGCGGGCCGCGTCCGCGCCGAGGATCGCCACCGGCACCACGCGCAATTGCAGCCGTCCGTCCAGCGCCGTGCGCCCGAGCCTGGCCGCCGCCGATCGTGAGAACGGACACGCCGGGTCTCCGAACAGCACCACCCGGGGGCCCTGCCCACCGAGGGTGAACCCGAACGCGGCCGCACTGCGCTCGAACAGCCTCGCGAGGGAGGCTGAAGAGGACGGCCCGCCGGCACTCCCGGAATCGGCGTGGGCGGTCATCGCCGGCGCTGCCGTCGGCGGCGTCGCGGCATCCGCCCGTTGCGCCGAAGCCGCCGCAGGCCGCGCGGCAGCGAGCTGCGCGCCCGTCAATTCCATTCCGTCCGGCCCGTAGAGCAGGCCGGCGACCGCATGGCCGTCTTCCGTGACATACAGGCTGTAGCCGGCGCCCTCCGCCGGCATCACGAGATAACCGTCCAGTCCGCCGCGCGTGCCAAACGGGACGATCTCCGCTCCATTGGCGCGCAGCGCCGACACCAGAGCCTCGCGCTGGAGACCCTCGGGCCCGAGACCTTCCGGTTGGAGTTCAGGCCCGCTCCTGGCCTCGGCTCCAGCTGGTGGCATCGCAATCGCTGCCGCCACTGCCAGCGCCGCCGCGAGCAGCGTCATCTTGCCCAGCGCGTGCCGAGTACCGTTCAGCCGTGCCTTCATGGCTTGCCTCCACTTGCCGGCGACGCGGGCATCCGGTGCCTCACGACGAGCGCCGTCCCGCCTTCCGATCGCGCGGCCACCGGGGCGTGCGGGAGATGCGACAGGCCCCGGAACAGCGTCTGCACCGCATCCGAGAACCCGCCCTCAAAGGCCGCATTCCCCTCCAGCCGGTAGCGACGGTCAGTCAGGAACAGCACCTCCGTGCCGGCCCGCGCTGCCCAGCGCGCCAGCACGGCGCGCAGCATCTCGCCCTCACGCACCCACCAGACACTCGTGCCGGAGACACTCGGGTCCGAGATCTTCGGCTCCAGGATCGCCGGGCCGGGACCGAGCGGGGGCCCGATATCCGCCGCGCCCGGCGACTTCGCGATAGCCTCCGCCCGCACGGCGCCCGTTTCAGCCGGGGGTACGTAACGGAACCCGGCCGCGGCCGGCGCCGCCGAGAGCGCGAGCAGCGCGATCGCCAGCGCCGCGCCCGTCACCCGAAATCCGTGAAGCGCCGCAGCCGGGCGGCATGGAGCGCCCGGCGCCTTCCCGCGCTCAGCGCCCTGAGAGCGCGCACGGCCGCAGCCAGGCGGTAGCCCCGCGCCTCCGCCGCGCGGCAGGCCAGCATCGCCGCCGCCACGATCGCCGTCGTCCACCATGTGGGCAGGAACAGCCACGGCAGCGCCAGGATCAGCAGGCGCGCGTCGAACACCCACGCCCTGACCGGGCGCATCGAATCCCGCCACGCCACGGTGGACCCTCGAGCCGGAGAACTCCCTGGTCCCTCCGAAGGCTCCATCGCGGTCTCTCCCCTTCATGTGCCTGCATCTCCTTCGGTCATCCCCGGCACCTCGCCGCCGGCGAGCATCCGCCGCAGTCCTTCGTCCTCGATCAGGCCGCCGGCGTGCGCCTTGCGGGCGGCGGCCGCGAGATCGTTCCCGGTGGCGGCCAGCGCCGCCGCGATCCTCGCGGGCCAGCTGGCCTGCGGGCTCTCCAGCAGCGCCGCCTTGAGCCCGGCGTCGAAGGCGAGCCATTCGCGCAGCGCGGTGCGGCCGCCATTCGGGTTCGGCAGCAGTACCTGCGTCACAACCAGCGTCATGGCATCGATCAGCGCCGCACCCCGTTCCGCGCGCTCGTCCGCCGGGAACTCCGCCAGCATGCGGCGCACCGTGGCCGCCACCCCGATGGTGTGGGCGGTGGAGAACACGGCGATGCCGTAGTCGGCCGCCTTCACCACCGCCTCGACCGTCTCCCGGTCGCGCGCCTCGCCCACGATCACGGCCGAAGGCCGCCGCCGCAGGCTGGAGCGCAGTCCGTCCGCGAAGCTCGGGAAGTGGCGGGGGATCTCGGCCGAGGACATCAGCGCGCTATCGGTGGCGATGCCGTCAAAGACGTACTCGATCGGCGCCTCGTAGGACTGGATGCGGCCCGCGCCGCGCTCCAGCAGGTGACGCGTGCCGGCGGCGAGCAGGGTGGACTTGCCCGAGCCCGGCACGCCCGTGACCAGCACGAGCCCCTTGCAGAGGTCCCACGCGCGCACGATCCCGTCCTCGATGCCGAGCTCGGTGAATGTGGGCGGCCGGCCGGGCAGCACGCGGAGCGTTATGTTGACCGCAAAGCCGGCCGCGCCCTGGACCGGGGCGAGGTTGCAACGGAAGCGCCGGAAGAGCCCGCGCGCCAGTTGGATCGTATGGGAGCAGTCGATGGCGCGGCCCGAGCGCAGGATGCCCTCGCCGGTGGCGTCGTAGAGGCGCTCGCAGAGCCTGCCCATGACCACGCCGTCCAGCGGCGCGGCGGTGGCGCGCCGCAGATTGCCGTCGATCTCGACGAAGGCCGGAGAGCCGGTCTGGAAGGCGATATCGGAGGCGCCCCGGTCCGCAGCCCAGAGCAGGAACTCGTCCAGCCTGTCCGCCGGGAAGCCGTGCGCCGCCCCGGCCCACAAGGGAACACCTTGGTCCAGGGGACACTCGTGCCGGAGAACGCCCTGGTCCAGCGGACACTCGTCCCGGAGACACTCGTGCCGGAGAGCGCCCTGGTCCCGGTCCTGGGCGGGGGCGCTCACCGGCCGCCCTCCGCCGGCGGCGCCCAGCGGCCGGCATCGAGCTCGCAGCGGGCGGGACGCGCGATCCGGGCCGAGGCCGCGCCGATCCGCATCAGCCTCTCGTGCCCGGAGACGCCGGCCCGCTCGATCTCGACGCCGGGCGCGGTCAGCATCCCGGCGCGATTGAGCCTGTGCCAGAGCACCACGCCTTCAAAGGTGCGGTTGAGGCGGTCGAGGTCGGCGGCGAAGATGTCGTCGGCCAGCGCGGTGCCCTCCGCCCAGCCCTCGGCCAACAGGCGCCGCCAGCGGGCGTCCTCCCGGGCGTTGCGCGGGAACAGCACGGACGCAGGCGGCTCGGCCGGGAGCCAGGAACGCTCCAGCCAGTCGCGCCAGTGCGGCGCCGCGCTCACCAGCCGCGCCGGCTCCAGGATGCTGAGCACCCGCCTGGCGCTCGCCGCGCGCGTGCCGGCCGGTTCCAGCCGGAAGGCGCGGCGGGTCTCGGCGAGGACCGGCGGCAGCACCGTGAACCCGTCCTCGCGCAGCACGAGATCGCCGAAGCGGTAGATCGCGGAGAGTTTTGGGCCGTGCCGGTCCAGCATGGTGCCGATCTCCCAGGCGCGTCGCGTGAGGCCCGCTCGCGCCCCGAACCCCAACGCGGCCAGGCGGACGGCGGACGCGCGCTTCTCCGCGGCGAAGGGCACGTCCGGTCCCGGACCCGGCGCGAACGCCTGCAGGGACGCCAGGCCGGGCGGTGCTTCCGTGGCCGGAACGGGGAGGGGCGCGAGCCAGAGCGCGATGCCGAGCGCCGCGACGGCCAGGAAGTTCGGGCCGCGCATCAGCCGTCTCCCTCCGGCGCGAGTGCCGGTGGCGCGGCCCAGTCGAGCAGAACCGTCCGCCGCGCCGCATCGACGGTGAGCGTCGCCGCGGAGCCCGCGCGCAGGCCCGCGTCGCGGAGCACCGCGATCAGCGGCTCTCCCTCGGCTTCGACGGCCACGATCAGGGGCCGCGCGGGCGGTCGGCCGGCCTCCGCGAAGCGGTAGCCCGCGCGCCGCGCGAGCTCTTCCGCCAGCGCCTCGACCGGCCCGGTCCAGTCCAGCGACACGCGCGTGCGCAGCGCGGCCGGCACGGAGCGCGCATCCGGCAGTCCCGACTCCGAGTCCGGCGCCGGCGCCGCGCGGGCGAGCGAGGCCAGCGACCGCTCGGCGCGCTCCACGGCCTCGACCAGGCGCGTCTCAATAGGGTCCGGCCGCGCAAGGTCCTCCGCGGCGGGAACCGGCGGCGGCGTCCACATCGTGCAGCCTGCGAGCGGGCCCGCAACCAGGCTCGTGAGAGCGGCCCCCCGCAGCAGAGCCGGGATGCGCCGCGCCCTCACCAGCCCGCCCCGTCGGCATCGTCCACCACCAGGTGGCGGTTTGCCGCATAGGCGCGGGCGTCCAGCGTCCGCCTCGTCGCGGGACCGCTCAGCAGGACGTCCGCGGCCTCCAGGAAGCCGCCCTCGAAAACCGCCGCCGCGCCCAGGCCGTAGTCCTCGCGCGCCTTCCAGACCAGCGTCCAGCCGGCGCGCGCCGCCCAGTCCTCCAGCACGCCGCGCAGCGTCCGGTGCTCGTCCGGATCGACGGCCCAGCCGCCGCCGGTTCCGGGCTCGCCTCTATCGGCATTGACAGGATTGCCAGTCCCGCCGCCGCTTGCCGGGCCGCGCTGCGCGACGTCCCAGTACCGGAAGAACACCACCGCGCCGTTCCCCGGCACGCGTGTCCCCGGCACGAGTGTCCCCGGCACGCGTGTCACTGGCCCGAGGGTCTCCGGCACGAGTGTCTCCGGCACGAGTGCCTCCCAGGACCAGCCGTAGCCGCTCAGCGAGGCCACCCGGTCGAGCAGGCCGGCGAGGGGCCCGTGCCAGGCGAGGCGCAGCGCCGGCGGATCGTCAAGGACCGCCGCACCTCCTTCGATCCGCGCCGGGCGCTCTTCGATCCGCATCGCCACGCCGGCAAGGGTCGAGAGACGCCGCACCAGCGCCGGGAAGGGCATCGGCTCGTCCCACTCGACGGAGATCTC
Source organism: Rhodospirillales bacterium (assembly GCA_026712885.1). Taxonomy (GTDB): domain Bacteria; phylum Pseudomonadota; class Alphaproteobacteria; order UBA828; family UBA828; genus WTGU01. The sequence goes on from JAPOPO010000548.1 coordinate 11,390, forward strand.
CCCCGCGGCCAGCGCCGTCGGAAGCGCGCCCAGCGCCGGCCCGAGCTCGGTCGCCGCAAGCGCCGATTGCGCCGATCGCTCCGCGGCCGGAGGCGTCAGGGGAGTCGTCGTCACGCCGTGTTCCACGCGCGAAGCCGCCGTCGCCGGAGATGCGATTCCGATGTCTCCGGCCCGAGGGTCTCCGGCACGAGTGTCCCCCGCCAGCGCGACCCCGAAGTTCATGCACAGGAACACCGCGGCGGCGCCGGCGCACATGCCGGGACCGAGCGGCACCAGCCCCTTGCGGAAGGGACGCCCGCGCTTGCGCTGCACGCAGAAGCGGTAGAGAAGCCCCGCGCCTGCGCCCAGCGCCATGGCCCAGGCGAGGCCGAGCGGCCCCAGCAGGAACCCTACGGCCCCCAGCAGCATCGCGTCGCCTGGATAGAGTGGCCAGCGCCGTCTCAGCAGCGCTGCGGCCGCGATCGGGACCGTCACGGCGGCAACGCCGAGCGTTGCCCCCAGCACTCCGCTCGCCAGGGGCGGCCAGGTGCCGTCCGTTTCCGGTCCCCCACCGCCGAAGCGCCACGCCGCCGCCGCGCCGAGCAGCGCCAGCACCAGGCGCGGGTCGACCAGGGCGCGCCGAGCGTCCTGGACGGCCATCGCCGCCATCGCCGCGAGCACCGCGCCCGCCGAAATCGCCTCCGTCATCACTCCCCGTCCTTCCCGTCTCGCCTGTCCGCCGCTATTGCCGCGTCCGCGCCGAAGGTGGCCGGCAGCGCCCGGCACCAGGGCGCGAGCCCTTCTCCGGCACGCGTGTCCTCGGCGCAGAGATGCGGCGCCAGCACCGCCGGGGCGCCGTTGCTCTCGACCCGCTCGCGGTTCCACGCCAGCAGCGCCGCCTGCGCGCGCGCCAGCGCGCGCAGCACGCCGATCTCCGCCTGCAGCCGTTCCATCTCGAGGAACGCCCGCTCGGAGTTCCAGGCCTCGTCTTCGCCCGCCCCCGCCGGTTCCGGCATGGCCAGCATCGCCGCGAGTGCCGCCGCCAGCGCCACTGCGGCCCCGCCGACGATCCGCTTCCGGATCCGCGCCTGCATCACCGGCACCCCTGGCAGCGTCCGACGACCAGGCGCGAGATGCCGGCGTCGACCGCATCCAGCCGCGTGCCCGCCTGCACCCGCGTGGCCGTGACGGACGAGGCCGCGACCGAATCCGCCGTCATCGTCCGGGCGGTCACCGACCGCGCATCGAGCCCGCCCAGCCGGGCGCTCCCGGCCGCCACCGCACCGGCGGCGCCGATGGACGCGGCCTCGACCCGGTTTGCCGCCTCCACGGTCTGCGCCCGCACCGCGCCCGTGACCGTCAGCGAGACGGCCGATGCCGGCCCGGATATCCGCGCCGCCGAGGCCGTCATCGACTCCCCCGCCTCGACCGTGCCCGAGGCCCGCACGGCGCGGCCCACCACGAGATCGCCGGTTACCGCGAGATCGCCGCCCGCCGTGAGATCCGTCTCGAGCTCCAGGCTCGCCGCCTCGATCGTGCCCGCGCCCTCGATGGCGTTGCCCGCCATGTCGAGGTCGGCCTCCATCCGGTTGGCCTCCGCGAACCCCGGGATCGCGACGCGGTAGAGCGCGTCGCCGTAGACGCCCGCATGGTCGAAGCGCCTGAGCGCCGCCAGCGCGCCTTCGGCCGGAGCGCCCACGAAGGCGGCCCGGAAGGGCGCGAGATCGGCGTCCACGGTGGGACCCGAGAGCCGCGACGGGCCCGCGAGTCCGATGCGCGGCCCCGCCGCCTCCAGCAACGCCGCCGCCGGGCGCACGGTGTCGCCTGCCGACACGGTCTCGGCCGCCAGTAGGTCGAAGGCGTCCGGGCCCGCCGCCAGCATCAGCACCCGGTAGCCGCGCCCGAGCGCGTCCACCTCGGAGAAGTCGGCAGTGAGCGAGCCCGCCGCCTTGAGCGAGGCCAACGTGATCTCCGAGGGTCCCGCCCGCGCCTGTGTGAGAAGAGCAGGGAAGCGGCTGTGGGCGTACGACGACGACGCCTCCGCCAGCACCGAGAGCTGCACCGCCGCGAGCCGGCCGCGCTCTTCCAGCGCCCGGGTCTCGAAGAACACCGTGGCTCCCAGCACCAGCAGCCCGAGCAGGCCGAGCGCCAGCAGCCCCTCGAACAGACTCAGTCCGCGACTCAGTCCCCGGCCGGGGCCTTTTGCAGCTCCCGGGCCGGCCCGCAGCCGCCGTCCCCGGGCCGACGCCCGTCCGTCGCGCATGGACGCCAGGAACCGTCTCATCGCCTACTCCCCCTCGCAGCCGGCGCAGCTGCCGACGGTGAGAAGGCCGGAGATCGTCGCGTCCGGGCCGTACACGCCGCCGGCTGCCGTCTGCGATCCGCTCAGCGCCTCTGCCACGTCGAGCCTCTCCCCGGCGATCTCCTGCGCCGCCGCATCGCCCTCGACCGCGGCGTTGCCGGCCACCGACAGCGCCGCCGCATCGAGCACGCCCGTGCCGCGGACCGCTCCCGCCTCGATAGTCCCCGCCGCCGTCACCCGGTCGGCTGCGAGCCGATCGGTCACGGCGGCGCCCACCACGAGCTCGGCGCTCACGGCGAGCGTGGCCGCCGCGACATCGCCCGCCTCGACGGTCGCCGCCCTCAGCCCCGCCGCATCCGCGCGGCCCCCGATCTCTGCCGCGCCGCCGACGGCCACATCCGTCCCGACCTCGGCCAACTCCGCGTCCACCGCGCCGGCGCCATTGACGTGCCGCCGCGCCGGGTCGGCGGGGTCCGTCGCGCCCGGCGGGGCCATCTCCAGCGTCGTCTCCATGCGGTTGAGCCACGGCCTGCCAGGCTGGGCCCGGCGATGGAGCGCCCGCTCGCGGTATCCAATCCCGTGGTCTGCGGTAACCCAGAGGGCGTCCATGCCGAGGCTCCGGCCGAGCGCCGCCTCGATGGCGGGCCTGTGCGCCTCCATCAGCGTGCCGCCGCCAGGGGCCACCGCAGCGAGGCCGGCCTCCAGCGCGCCCTCGCGCATAGCGGTCGGCCGCGACGAGGCGGCGGGCTCCAGCACCCCGAACGCCATCGGCGTCCGCCGGGACGTGCCGTCCGGTACAACCCCGAGCGTCATCGCGGCATGCCGCCCCGGCGGTGCGGGCAGGTCCGGCGGCGCCGCGCCCAGCGCGCTCAGCCGCGCCACCGTGAGCACGATGCCGACCTGCGTCTCGAGAGCCGTCTCGAAGGCGTCGGCGTGGACCTGGGTCGCCCGGTGCGCCGCCTGCACCCAGCCTGCGAACACCCGGCCGGCCGCGCGGTCGAGGGCCTGCATCCGTTCGGACGCCCGTGTCTCGTAGTGGGCGACCAGCGCCGCGCCCGCCAGCGCCGCCAGCAGCAGCACGCCGAGCAGCGCGCCCGCGCCGCACCGGTCGCGACCGCGCGTGCCCCTGCCCGGCCACGGCGAAGGTCCCGACTTCATCAGGTGCACGCGTAGTCGCCGGAAGGCGCCGCGCCTGCGCTGTTTCTCCGGCACGAGTGTCCGACGGGGCGCCGGATGGCGCGCATCCATGCCCTTCGACCCCGAGCCCGAGGATCTGCGGTCCGAGGCCGTCATCCGAACGTGAACCCGATGTCGTTCTCGGCATCGCCGTCGTCGCAGTTGTCGGTCACCTGGGCGTTGGTCACGGGCGAGGCGAGCGCGGTGCCGTTGATCGTCATCTGGACCAGGCCCGCGCGGGCGCGGCTGCGCCCGGCAAAGGCGTCGCCCAGCGCCGCGCAGATCGCGTCGTCCACGTCCTTGAAGGTGATGCGGAAGCGGTTGGTGACGCCGGCCGGACCGCCCAGCACCGTCACCGCGCCGCCGAAGGGATGGCGGATCGAGACGCTGCCGCCGCTCTCGACCCGCGCCCCGCCGGGAATGCCGCCGCGCCGGTCGATGGCGGGCACCAGGTCGGCGCGGTTGCCGTAGCTCGGCGCGCCGGCGAAGGCCGATTCGACGTTGGCCCGGAGCTGGCTCAGCAGCGTCAGCGCGGCCGAGCGGTTGGCGGACTCCCGCGCCGCGTTGTAGGTGCCGACGGCGCCGACGATCACCACGGCGGCCAGGCCCAGCCCGAGCAGCACGCCGAACAGGCTGAAGCCGCGGCGCCAGCGCCTGGCGGCATAGCGCCGCATCCATCGCCGGGCGCTGCCTGGCGCGAGGCCGGAAGGGGGACCCTCGGGCCTGAGGAGGCCGGATGGCCCGAAACCTGCGGTTTCTCTCATGGTTGCTCCTTTCACGTTGGTCAAGACCGTCCGGCCTGTTGCAGAATCGAGAACATGGCGTCGATGCCGGCGGCGACGCTCAGCGTGACCAGGATCAGCAGCGCCGCGTTGAGCCCGGCGGCGCGGGTCCTCAAGAGGTCCTCGGAGCGGCCCACCCAGCGCGTGACGAAGCCGGAGAGCTTCGCCTCCCAACCGGGCACGCCGTCGAGCGCGGCCACCACCGGCACCAGCGAGGGATCGGGGAAGCCGTGGCCCGCGAGCGTCATGGCGCGGCCGAGCCCGGCGGCCCGCCCCATGTGGCGCTGGGTGGCGCCGGTGCCGTGGGGGGCGGAGGGCTGAATCTCAACGCCCGCGCCTTGGAGGCCCGGAGGCGCCGTGCGGGCGCCTATGCGCGACCCCGCATCGGCGCGATCCAGCGTCACATGGCGCAGGGCGCTGGCCTGGGGCGCGCCATGGCGCTCGCCGGCCACGGCTTCCCCGACCCCGCGCTGGTGC
>JAPOPO010000388.1 GCA_026712885.1 Rhodospirillales bacterium
AAGATTGTTGGACGAAATGAACTCGTCACCGGTCTCCAGCAGCGTCGCGCCCACCAGGAACTGCGCCGCATGGCCGGTCGCTGCCGCGACGGCGCCGCGCCCGTTCTCCAGCGCCGCGACCCGCTCCTCGAGCACGGCGACGGTGGGGTTGGTGATGCGCGAATAGATGTAGCCGAAGGTCTGCAGGTTGAAGAGCTCGGCTGCGTGGTCGGCATCGTCGAAGGCGTAGGCCGCGGTCTGGTAGATCGGCGTCGTCCGCGCGCCGGTGACCGGATCGGGCCGCGCGCCGGCGTGGACCGCCAGCGTCTCCATGCCGTATTCGCGTTGCGTTGCGGCCTTGGCGGCCTCCGCCTTGAGGGGTTGCATCTCGTTCATGCGTTGAGCGGCCTTGCCCGCTTGGCGGAGACGATCCGCGAGTTGATGCCGCTCCAGCTCAGCTCGCCCGAGAGCCGGGCGAACTCGATCTTGGGGCAGCGGTTCATGACGACCGTGAGCCCGGCCTCTTCGGCGAGCTGCGCGGCATGGTCGTTGCGCACCGTGAGCTGCATCCACAGCACCCCGATGCCCTTCTCGTCCTTGTTCGCGATCACGTCCTTGGTGATATCCAGCGCCTCTTCCGAGGTGCGGAAGATATCCACCATGTCGAGCTGATCGGGGCATTCCGCGAGGCTGCCGTAGACGGTCTCGCCCAGGATCGACTCGCCGGCCCGGCCGGGGTTGATGGGGATCACCCGATAACCCTTCTTCGTCAGGTACTTCATGGCGTAGAAGCTGGGCCGGCGCCACTGGGTGCTGGCGCCCACCATCGCGAAGGTCTTCACCCCTCGGAGGATGGTGCGCAGGTACTCGTCGGCGTAGCCGTCGTGCTCGGGCAGGAAGACGAGCGGATGCCCGTCCGTCGACTTGATCGCGACATCGACCATTGTGAGAGATCCGTGCAGCTGTCGGGGGCGCGGGAGCCGCACAAGTAGCCCCCCGGCTGCAGCCCGTCAAGGCGCGCACGCCTTGGCGGCAGCTCAGAAGCGTTGCAAGCGAGTGACACGGCGGGGCGCTTCCTGTATTCGGGAATCCACCGATGAAGAAGTTCTCGATCTTCAGCCTGGCGCGCAACGCGCTGAGCCACCACGAGCGCTGGCCGGAGCAGTGGCGCAGCCCCGCGCCGAAGCCGACCTACGACGTGGTTATCATCGGCGCCGGCGGGCACGGGCTGGCCACCGCCTATTACCTCGCCGCCCTCCACGGCATCACCAACGTGGCGGTGCTGGAGAAGGGCTGGCTCGGCGGCGGCAACACCGGGCGAAACACCACGGTGATCCGCTCCAACTACTTGTGGGACGAGAGCGCGGCGCTCTACGAGCATTCGCTCAAGCTGTGGGAGGGGCTAGCGCAGGAGCTCAACTACAACCTGATGTTCAGCCAGCGTGGCGTGCTGAACCTGATCCACAATGTCCATGACCTGCAGGAGGCGACCCGGCGGGTCAACGCCAACCGGCTCAACGCGGTCGATGCCGAGCTGCTCTCGACCGAAGAGGTCAAGGCGTTCTGCCCGATCCTCAACACCTCGGTGAAGACGCGCTATCCGATCATGGGCGGCACCCTGCAGCGGCGCGGCGGCAACGCGCGCCATGACGCGGTCGCCTGGGGCTACGCGCGGGCGGCGGACGCGCGCGGCGTGGACATCATCCAGAACTGCGAGGTCACCGGCATCGACGTGGAGGGCGGCCGGGTGACCGGCGTGCAAACCACGCAAGGCGCCATCGCCGCCAAGAAGGTGGGCATCGTGGTCGCGGGGCATAGCTCCGTCCTGGCCCAAATGGCGGGCTTTCGCCTGCCGATCGAGAGCCACCCGCTGCAGGCGCTCGTC
>JAPOPO010000084.1 GCA_026712885.1 Rhodospirillales bacterium
GTCCCAGCCGGCGGCGCGGCTCGCGCGCGCGCCCGGGAGGGGGCCGGACGGCGAATCAGGCGGACACCGTTGAAGAGCGGGTCACAGGGGCGCAGGCCCCTTTCCTTCAATTCACTCGCGAGCGTGCAGCGAGTGAACACCGGTTCGATGTCGCACGCCTGGACACCAGCGGCGCCAGCCGGTGAGCCAGGGGCCCGGGACCGAACGCTCTCAAGTCGTCATTGAAGTCATTGCGCGCGGGTATCAGCACGGCGCAGCCGATGCCCAGGCGCGTGCAACGCAGTTGCAGGCGGCGAGACGCGCGTTCGCCCGCCTCGTCCCGATCCTGTGCGACGATCAGGCGGGTGATGTGGCTCGGCGGGGCGAACGCCCCCAGGCTGCCCGCCGACAGAGCGGCCGCCGCGAACGTCCCGGACGGGACCGTCGTTCGCAAGGCGCCGTCCGGCAGGACGGTGACGAGCGAGAGCACCGTCTCGATGCCCTCCCCCACCAGCAGCGTGGACGCTGCCGCCGGTTCGCCGAAGCGCACGGCCAGGCCGTGGATTCGGCCGAGGGCTTTTCTGGGACGCGTCACCGGGGCGAGGACGGGATGCACCGGATCGAGCCAGCTGCGGTGGATGCCGCACAGTTCGGCGTCCTCGCCGGTGACCGCGGCTACGAGCGCCGGAAACCGGGACCAGCGCCCGGAGTCGTGCCGGAACGGCAGACAGGGGTGGGATCGAAGGGCCGGGAACCGGCAGCGATGGATGCGCCGCGCCTTGAGATACGCATGGGCATGGGAACCCTCAACGGGTCCGCAGCGGTCCCACAGGTTGCGGGCCGCCTCCGTGCGGTCGTAGGTGTCGGGGTGGGAAGATGCCGGCGCCAGGGGCTGGGCCAGGAACCGGCGCGCCTCGGCGAGCGCCTCGCGAAGCGAGCGGGAGCCTGTGGCGAGCCGGATGAGATCCAGCAAGTCGCCGTGAACACCGAGTGCGGCGTCCTGCCATTTTCCGACCGGACCCGGGGGCTCGAGCCGCACGAACAGCGAGCGGCCTTGTGCGCCGCGCACGTCGCCGGCGCACCAGTATCTTCCCTGGCGGCGACCGTTGGGCAAATACCGCCGGCACACATCTTCGGCGTGTGCGGCGAGCGCGGCGGCGGTGTCGGCCGCGTTCATGAATTGGATCCGGCAGAAGGTCGCGCCGAAGCGGCGCAAACGGATCGGGATGGGGAACGGTACACGGGCTGGCTCTCCGCGAGGGGGGATCGCCCCGGTCCCGGTCGGACTCGAACGCCTGCTGGCGTGAGGCGGGGATAAACGGTCCGGGGCGGAAGCCGCCGGGTGACGGCAGGACGCCGTCGCCCGCTGCGGCGCCGGGCCGGTGCATGAGAACAGGCCGACCTCCGCCAGGGAAGGGGCGGAAGCCGGCCTGCGGGGCACGGTCGATCAGGTTAGAATGGGACCTCGGTGTCCTGGGCGGCGGCGGCGGGGGCCGCCTCAGCGGACGCCTGCCCGGCCTCGGGCTCACCGGAGCCGTTCGCGCCGCTGGGCCGCTCCAGGAACTGGATCCGGCCACCCGGAGCCAGCAGGACCTCGGTGGAGAACCGGTCGGAGTCCTCCCCGTCCTTGCGCCAGCGCCGCGTCTGCAGCTTCCCGGACACGTAGACCAGCCGGCCCTTCCTGGCGTGCTTCTCCATCCTGACAAAAAAATCGCTTCCGCAGCGCGAACGCGCTCGTAACTTACCGTAACTACTCAACTTTTTCTCAGATCGACCAAGGCCCTGCACACAGCCCTACAGGCCGGGTCAACAAAGAGTCAACACGGCGCATGCGGCCTCCCGAACGCTGTTGCGGACCCGTTTTCGGCGGTGCTACGTTCGGGTCATGAACGTGCTATTCGAATCGCCGTCAGGCGGGCCCCCAAACGATTTCGATCAATCGGGCCACGATGAAAACCGTGCCCCCGAGCGCGCACGCAATGCCAATA
>JAPOPO010000237.1 GCA_026712885.1 Rhodospirillales bacterium
CGGCAAGCGCGGCGACCTTCACGCCCGCCGGCAGGCGCTGGGCTACCTCGTCGACGAGGCGGTCGTGCGCAAGCTCTTCGACACGCTGGGCCCCCGCTATGCCGAGCGCCCGGGCGGCTACACCCGCGTGCTGAAGGCCGGGCATCGCTACGGCGACGCCGCGCCCATGGCGATCATCGAGCTGGTCGACCGGGACGAGGACGAGAAGGGCAAGGATTCGGGCCCCGTTCCGGGCGACGAAGAGCAGGAGGAAGAGGAGAGCGAGGCGGCGTAAGCCGCCTGCCCACGTCGCAACCCCTCCACGAAGCCCGGCTCAGGTCGGGAACACCTCTCTCAACTCGGCAACCTGCTCGTCCGTAAGCAGGCGCACCGGCGCACCACGCAGCAGCAGGTGCAGCTTCGCGGTCTCCTCCAGCTCTTCGGCGGCATAAACCGCAGCATCCAGCGCCTTTCCCGCCACCACGGGCCCATGATTGGCCAGCAGCACGGCATGGTGACTGCGGGCCACGTCGTGCACGGCATCGGCGAGCGCGCGATCGCCCGGACGGTAGTAGGGGATGAGCGGCAGCCGGCCCACGCGCATCACGTAGTAGGCGGTGATCGGCGGCAGCACGTCCGCAGGATCGACGTCGGCGAGACAGGAGACCGCGACCGAACAGGTGCTGTGCAGGTGCACGATGGCGCGCGCATCGGGCCTCGCCCGGTACATCGACTGGTGCAGGAACGCCTCCTTCGACGGCGGATCGCCGGAGAGTTGGGTGCCGTCCGGCCCGAGCTTCGCGATCCGCGCGGGGTCGAGCCGGCCGAGGCAGGAGTTGGTCGGCGTCACCAGGATGCCGTCGTCGAGTACCACGCTGATATTGCCCGATGCGCCGCAGCCATAGCCGCGCGTGAAGAGCGACTCGCCGTGGCGGACGATCTGCTCGCGCAGCGCGGACTCGCTCATGGCAGGACGGCGAACGCGCGGGTGAAGAAGTCGGGCGCGCCGAAGTTTCCGGACTTCAGCGCGAGATGGAGCCGGGGCTCGCCGACACTCATGGTCCACGGCACGCCGGGGTCGATCTCGGCCCCGATGCGGAGCGCCTGAACCCCCAATGCGCCAACCACGGCGCCCGCAGTCTCCCCGCCGGCCACCACGAGGCGACCGACGCCGGCATCGACGAGGCCGGTTGCGATACGCGCAAGGCAGCGCTCGATCATCGCGCCTGCCTTGTCCGCGCCGAGCCGTTTCTGGATCCGCTTGACCCGCGCCGGTGCGGCGCTGGCGTAGATCAGCACCGGCCCGTCGGCGAGCCGGGGCCGCGCCCAGGTCAGCGCCTCGGCCGCCACCCGCCGGCGCGCGGCAAGCGCCTCAGCATCGACGAAGAACGCCGGGCAAGAGTCCGCCATGTGCTCGATCTGCCCGAGCGTCGCGTTCGAGCAGCTACCGGCGATCACCGCCGCGTGGCCTGCCGAAGCCGGCAGCGTGGCCGCCTCGCCTGCCTCTCCAAGCGAGCCGCTCTCTCGAAAATTCGCCGGCAAGCCCATGGCGACGCCGGAGCCGCCGGTGACGAGAGGCAGGTCGGCGCAGGCTTCGCCGACCGCCATGAGGTCGCCATCAGCGATGGCATCGACGACGGCGTGGCGCGTGCCCGCCTCCCGCAGCCCATCGAGCGCGCGGCGGATCGCGCCGGCGCCTTCGCGCACGGCTTCATGCCCGACCAGCCCCACCGGGCGCGGCGTCTGGGCGCCGAGCACCGCCACGAGATTGGAGTCCCGCATCGGGGTCAGCGGATGGTTGCGCATGCCCGAGTTCTCGAGCAGCCCGTCGCCGACGAAGAGGTGCCCCTTGTAGACGGTGCGGCCGTTGGTCGGAAAGGCGGGGCAGGCGATGGTGAGATCGGCCCCGAGATCGTCCAGCAGCGCGTCCGCCACCGGCCCGATGTTGCCGCGCGGCGTTGAATCGAAGGTCGAGCAGTACTTGAAGAAGATCTGACGCGCGCCGCCCTTCCGCAGCCAGGCGAGCGCCGCGCGGGACTCGCGCACCGCCTTCGTGGCCGGCACGGTGCGGGACTTGAGCGCCACCACCACCGCATCGGCATCGGGCACCGGAGTCTCGGCACGGGGAACACCGATCACCTGGACCGTGCGCATGCCGCCGGCCACCAGCGTGTTGCAGAGGTCGGTCGCCCCGGTGAGATCGTCGGCAATCGCGCCAAGCAGGAGCTTCGCTTTACGCTCCTTCCCGCCGCGTCGCGCCATGGCCGTCAGGCGAAGGCCTGGATGCCGGTCTGCGCCCGGCCGAGGATCAGGGCGTGGATGTCGTGGGTGCCCTCGTAGGTATTGACCGCCTCGAGGTTCATGACGTGGCGGATCACGTGAAACTCATCGCTGACACCGTTGCCGCCGTGCATGTCGCGGGCTTCGCGGGCGATTTCGATCGCCTTGCCGCAGGAGTTGCGCTTGATCAGCGAGATCATCTCCGGCGTGGCCCTGCCCTCGTCGAAGAGCCGGCCGACGCGCAGGCAGGCCTGCAAGCCGATGGCGATCTCGGTCTGCATGTCGGCGAGCTTTTTCTGAATGAGCTGGTTGGCCGCGAGCGGCCGGCCGAACTGGCGGCGGTCCAGCGTGTAGTCGCGGGCGGCGCGCCAGCAGAACTCGGCGGAGCCGAGCGCGCCCCAGCCGATGCCGTAGCGGGCCCGGTTGAGGCAGCGGAAGGGGCCTGCAAGCCCGCTCGCGCCGGGAAGCTCGTTCTCCGCCGGCACGAACACCTCGTCCATCTGGATCATGCCGGTGACCGAGGCGCGCAGCGAGAACTTGCCCTCGATCTTGGGCGCCGCGAGTCCCTTCATGCCCTTCTCGAGCAGGTAGCCCCGGATCGTGCCCTCGTCGTTCTTGGCCCAAACCAGGAAGACATCGGCGATGGGCGAGTTGGAGATCCAATTCTTCGCGCCGGAAAGCAGGAATCCGCCGTCGACCGAGCGTGCGCGTGTCGTCATGCCGCCGGGGTCGGAGCCGAAATCGGGCTCGGTGAGCCCGAAGCAGCCGACAGCCTCGCCACTTGCGAGCCGTGGCAGCCACTCTTGCTTCTGCGCCTCGGTGCCGTAGGCGTCGATGGGATACATCACCAGGCTGGATTGCACGCTCATCGCCGAGCGATAGCCGGAATCGACCGCCTCCACCTCTCGCGCCGCGAGGCCGTAGCAGACGTAGCTGACACCGGCGCAACCGTAGCCCTGGATGGTCGAGCCCAGGAGGCCGAGGGCGCCCATCTCGTTCATGATCTCGCGGTCGAAGCGCTCGTGCCGGTTCGCCTCGAGGATGCGCGGCATCAGCTTCTCTTGCGCGTAGGCGCGAACGGTGTCACGCACCTGACGCTCGTCCTCGCCGAGCTGATCGTCGAGCAGGAACGGATCGTCCCACTGGAAGACCGGCTTCGTGCGGGACGGTGCGGCCTTGGCGGCCGCGGCGGTTTGGACCATGATTCCCTCCTGAACGACGCGTTTTTCTAGCATCCGGGCCGGGACGCACCAAGACCGCCCCGATCCTTCGGCACCGCCGCGATCCGTGGGAGGCTCCGCTCATGCCCGTCGCCCGCCCGAGCCCGGTCACGATCGGA
>JAPOPO010000423.1 GCA_026712885.1 Rhodospirillales bacterium
CGCATCACCGGCGTGTCATGCAGCACTTCACCTGGCAGCGGCGGCAGCGGGAGCCGGACGGACAGCGCTACTGGCTGCTCAAGATGCCTTTTCATCTCATGGAGCTGGAGGTGCTGCTGGAGACTTACCCGGATGCCGTCTTCATCCAGACCCATCGTGAGCCCGTCGAGTTCATGGGCTCGTGGAACAGCATAGTGGAGCGGATAAGAGGGTTTTCCACAGAGCCGAGGCCGCCGCACGAGGCTGGCGCCGAGCAGCTGGGATTCATGAGCGGCATGCTCAACGATGCGATGCGGTTCCGCGCTTCGCAGCCCGCGCTCGATCGGCGCTGGGTCGACGTGAGTTACGTCGACCTGGTCGATGATCCGATGGCGGTCGTGAACGACATCTACGCGCGGCTCGGCTGGGCTCTGGAGCCGGCCGCCGCGCACGCCATGCAGGAGTGGCTTACGCTTCAGGAGGAGCAGCGCCGGCATGAGCCGCGGCACGAGTACAGGCTGGAGGACTACGGCCTCACGCCGGAGGCCGTGAACGAGGCGTTCGCACCCCACCGAGAATTCGCCGCCGCGCGTGGAATCGGGCTGACTGCCGCGACCTAGCGCGCGGGCCAGATTGGTCTCGCTGTGGCAAAATGCGACTCGACGCGGCCCTGTCGGGGCGAGACGGGGCCGAAATCCTTACGCCGAAGGCGAGGAAGGAGTTCGCCATGTCGAGAAGCCTTGTCGAGACCCTGCTGGGCGCGGTGGTTCTGGCGGTGGCCATCGGCTTCGTCGTCTTCGCCTACAACAGGAGCGGCGTCGCCACGGTGAGCGGCTATGAGGTAAGCGCGGCGTTCAACCGGGTGGACGGCATCACCAACGGTTCCGATGTGCGCATCGGTGGTATCAAGGTCGGCACGGTGATCGACCGCGAGCTTGAGCCGGAGACCTTCCGCGCCGTGCTCAGCATGAGCATCGACGAGACGGTCGAGCTGCCGACGGATTCCACGGCGGCGGTCGTGAGCGACGGTCTGCTCGGCGGCAAGTTCATCGACCTCCAGCCGGGCGCCGAGGAGTCCCTCATCAAGGACGGCGGCCGGATTTCGTACACCCAATCCTCGCTTCTGCTCGAGGAGCTGATCGGCAAATTCGCCTTCGGCACGGAGTAGGTGAGGCTAAGTTTCTTCTCATTGGCCGCAGGCGCAGCCCTCGCGGCGACCCTGGCCGATGGCGCTGCTGCCGCCGCGGCCGAGGGCCGGCTTGCCGTACTCCAGGCGCTGGACAAGGTGGTGGCCCGGACCTCCGAGCTGGAGGCGCCGCTCGACCGGGCGGTCCGGTTCGGCACGCTCCGCATCGTCGTCCGCGCCTGTCACGCCGCCCCGCCCGAAGAGCCGCCGGAGAACGCCGCCTTCCTCGAAATCGACGAGGTCGATCACGCGGGGCGCGCGACGCGCCTCTATACCGGTTGGATGTTCTCGTCGACGCCCGGCCTCGCGGCGCTGGAGCATCCGGTCTACGACATCTGGGTGCTCGCCTGCACCGAGGCCTCGCCGGAAGCCGACAGCGCCGCGTCGGAAAAGCCCGCCGGATGAAAGGTCGCGGGCCGCGTGAGCGCGTCCGAGAGCTTCGAGAGATAGCTTGCCCGCGGCATCTCTACCGCACCGAAGCGGGTGAGGTGCGACGTGACGAACTGCGTGTCGAGCAGGGTGAAGCCGCCGGCCCTGAGGCGGGCGACCAGATGCACCAGCGCAACCTTGCTGGCGTCCCGCTCGGCGCTGAACATGCTCTCGCCGAAGAAGGCGGCGCCCAGCGAGACGCCGTAGAGCCCGCCCGCCAGCGCCTCGTCCTGCCAGGCCTCCACGCTGTGGGCGTGACCCTGCCGGTGTAGCGCGCAATACGCCTCGAAGATGGGCCCGTTGATCCAGGATTCCGGCCGCCGCCTGGTGCGGCGCGCGCAGCCGCGCACGACGCGGGGGAAGTCGCGATCCACGGTGATGCGGAAGCGGCCTGCGCGTACCGTGCGCGCGAGCCTGCGCGGCACGTGGAAGCCTTCGAGCGGGATGACCCCGCGCGTCTCGGGATCGACCCAGAAGACGTCCCGCTCCGCCTTGCTCTCCGCCATGGGGAAGAGCCCGCAGCTATAGGCCCTGAGTATCAGCGCCGGCGTAAGCTCGACCGTCGACATGGTGTCCGCGCTAGGCGTCGCTGCCGGCGCCGGTCTCCATCACGAAGCGCTCGAACCAGTGAATGTCGTAGTCGCTCTCGGCGAAGGCTTGGCTGGCGAGCAGACGCAGGTGCAGCGGGATCGTGGTCGAGACCCCCTGGATGACGTATTCCTCCAGCGCCCGTCTCAGACGCATGAGGCAGGCCTCCCGGCTGCCGGCCTGGGCGATCACCTTGCTGATCAGGCTGTCGTAGTAGGGTGGGATCCGGTAGCCGTCATAGAGCGCGGAATCGATGCGCACGCCCGGCCCGCCCGGCGGGTGATAGCCGCTCACCGTGCCGGGGGAGGGGCGGAAGGTATCGGGATCCTCCGCCGTGATCCGGCATTCGATGGAATGGCCTTCGAAGCGCACGTCCTCCTGGGCGAGGCTGAGGGGCTCGCCGGCGGCAACGCGGATCTGCTCCTGCACGAGGTCGATCCCGGTGATCATCTCGGTGACCGGATGCTCCACCTGGA
>JAPOPO010000550.1 GCA_026712885.1 Rhodospirillales bacterium
CCGGCCCCGGCGCCACCTGACCGCCGAGAGCCCAGGAGGCAAACAGTGGCCGCCAGCGGCGCCGGGGCCTTGTCCGCCGCCGGCCCGGGATCGGACGCGGCGCCGCGACTACGCTGCGACCGGCCCAGCGAGGACAGGGATACCGGCGGCGGAACACCTCATTATCATGCAAGTGGGCCATATAGAACAGATAAATTGGCATGTCGGATATGACATATCGCCCGAGCCCTTTCAAAAGATCGTGATTTGGAACGCATCGTCAGGTCTGACCTCTGTCTAACCCCAAGTTTTCCCGGTAGCCGGGCGCCCGCGCACCAGCAGGAAGAAGACGTAGCCGAGTAGCGCCATCGATCCCATCGCGAGGAAGGCGAGGCCCCACGCGGTCATGCCGCCCAGCGGCGCGGCAACATCGAGAACCACACCCACCAGCGCCGGCGCGAACAGCGATCCGCCGAAGCCCAGCGTCGAATGCACCGCCAGGGTTGCGCCGCGATGGCCCACCGGGGAGGTGGCGACGGCTCCGGCGGTAAGCGCCGCCGAATCGGCCTGGATCGCGGCGGAATAGATCAGGCACAGGACCACCACCGCAGCGAAGGGCAGCGGCGAGGAGAATCCGACTGCGACGCTGATCGCAAAGGTCCCCAGCATCACCCAGGTGAGCAGGCGCACGCGGCCGATGCGCAATGCCAGCTCCGCACCCCCGACGCTCGAAACCACGGCGACGAGCGCGATCGCGGTGGCGAAGAGCGTGGCATCGAGCTCGAATTCGGCGCCGCTGCCCAGGCAGAACACGAGGAAGGGCACGATCCAGGAGCGCATGGCGAAGAGCTCGGCGCCGTGGCCGGCATAGGCGATGATGTAGCCCATCGTCTCCCGCGAGCGCAGCACCGGGCGGAAGTCCAGCACGTGGCCACGCTCCTCGGCAGCGGCTTCCGGCTCCCTCGGTGCGACGGCCGTCACGAGCGCGATGACGCTGAGGACCGGGCCGGCTGCCACGAACAGGAAGGCGCCACGCCAGCCGAACCACTCCAGCGCGCCGCCTGCGAGGGAATAGGACACCGCAGTGCCGATGCTGAACGAGGACGTGTAGAAGGCCACCGCGCGTGCCTGTCGCGCCTCGGGCAGCCGGTCGGTG
Source organism: Rhodospirillales bacterium (assembly GCA_026712885.1). Classification (GTDB taxonomy): domain Bacteria; phylum Pseudomonadota; class Alphaproteobacteria; order UBA828; family UBA828; genus WTGU01. Next base: position 1,136 of record JAPOPO010000550.1, read on the forward strand.
AGCACCTTGAGGCCCGGCATGTAGGTGCCTGCCAGCCCGGCACCCGCGATCACGCGCCACGGCAGGGCAGACCAGAATTCCGTTGCGAGGAACGCAAGCCCGACCAAGCCGCCTGCGGAGAGCACCGCACCCAGGATGAAGACATAGCGGGCATCGACTCGGTCGGTGATCGCGCTCAGAAACGGGACCACGAGGACGTAGCCGCCGAAGAACGCGCCCGAGAGCCAGCCGGCCATGGCGTTGCTCATGTGCCATTCGGGCTGAAGCACCGGCAGCAGCGACCAGTAGGCCGCAAAGCCGGTCATCGCGAGCACCTCGGCCAGGCACATCACGGCGATCAACGCCGGTGGCCGTCGCAGTATGGCCTGCGCGATCACGGCATTCGGTCCCAGCATTCCATGACGACGCCGTATGTGCCACGGCAGATTCGTATGCGCCATTCCAGTGACGAGCGGCTTGACAGAACTTGTGAAAGAACAAATAGTGAACAACCATGAGCGCCTCCCGCCCCATACCCCCGGCTCGAGTCTCGCGCGAGCGCGACGAAGCGGTCGCTCACGCCGATCTGGCGGCGCTGCGGCGGCGCATCGCGGCGCTCGAACGCCACCCGGCTGCGCTGGACAAAGCTGTTGCCGGAAGCCGGGCGGGGCGGCCCTGGCCGCTCGGCATCGATGCCCTGGATGGCGCCCTGCCGGAGGGCGGCCTCGCGCCGGACGGCTTGCACGAGGCAGCGGGCGCGAGCGCGGCAGACGGGCCGGCGGCCGCCGCCTTTCTCGCGGCACTGCTGGCGCGGCATACGCGGTCCGGCGAGCGCGGTCCGGTGCTGGTCTGCCAGAGCCGGGGCGGTACTGCCCGCTTCGGCCGCCTCCACGGGCCGGGCTGGCGCGATCTCGGCCTGGAGCCGGCGGACCTGCTGATCCTCCGCGCCCGCCGCGAGAAGGACGTGCCCTGGGCGATGGAGGAGGGGCTGCGCTGCGGCGCGCTCGCGGCGGTGCTGGCGGAGGCCGAGGGCATCCCGTTCGTCGTGAGCCGGCGCCTCGCGCACGCCGCGGCTGAGGGCGCGACGCCTGCGCTACTGCTGCGCCATGACGAGCTCGGCCCGGCGAGCGCGGCGCAGACGCGCTGGCGGGTGACGGCGTTACCGGGGCGCGCCGACCCCTTCGACGAGGGCGCGCCCGGCCTGCCCCGCTGGCGCCTCGCGCTCGTACGCGCACGCGGCGGGCGGCCCATGACGCGCGATGTGGAGTGGAACCGTGAGACGGGTGATTTCCGTACGGCTGCCGCGCTGGCCGATCGACCGGCTACGCCGCGCGCGAGCGCGAGCGCGGGCGAGATCCCGCGCCGGGCCCGCGCACTGGGCAGCGGCGGCTGAAGCGGCCGCGCCGGCCGCGCCGGTCCCCTTCGCGCTGGTGGCACCGGGCAGGCGCGGGCCGGTGCTGTGGGCGGTCAACCGCGAGGCCGGCGCACGGGGGCTGAGGCCCGGCATGCGGCTCGCCGATGCCCGTGCCCTGCTCGCGAACCTCGTCACGGCACGCGCCGACCCGGCGGCGGACCGGCAGGGGCTCGAACGGCTCGCTCTCTGGTGCAACCGCTTCACGCCCTTGTGCGCGGTAGACGGCGGCGGCAGCGATGATGGGAGCAACGGCGGCGGCGACGGCGGGCTGCTGCTCGACATCAGCGGCTGCGCTCATCTCTTCGGCGGCGAGGCGGCGCTCATGGACGAGATCGCGGCGCGGCTCACGGGGCTGGGTATCGAGGCCCGCCTCGGCCTCGCCGACACGCCGGGTGCGGCCTGGGCGCTCGCCCGCTTCGGTCCGGCGGATAACGGTCGCCAGGACGCACGCATCGCCGCGCCCGGCGAGGCGCACGGAGCGATTGCAGACCTCCCGGTCGAAGCGCTCAGGCTCGCGGCCGAGGACGCCCGCCTGCTGCGCCGCCTCGGCCTCGTCACGATCGGTGCGGTAGAGAACCTGCCGCGCGCGTCGCTCGCACGCCGTTTCCCCTGCCGGGAGCGGGGCAGCGCGGTGCTTGCGCGCCTCGACCGGGCGCTGGGCCGGTGCGCTGAGCCGATCGTGCCCCTGGCCCCGCCGCCTGCCTGCCTGGAGCGCCTGGTCCTGCCGGAGCCCCTGATCGACCGGGCGGGGCTGGACGCGATGCTGGCCCGGCTCATGCCCGGGCTGGCCGCGTCCCTGGAGCGCGACGGGCTCGGCGCACGCCGGCTCG
>JAPOPO010000356.1 GCA_026712885.1 Rhodospirillales bacterium
CACTTTCCCTCAGAATAGGCACGAGGGCAAGTACTCGAGCAACATCATCAGCCATTAGGCGGGCGGATAACATATTGAATTGAAAAGGAAAGATTGAAGGAGAAAGAAATATGACGGGAACGAGAGCATTTATCGCGTTGGCGGGCTTCATGATGGCTTGCGGGGCTCGGGCGGACTACCTGGCCTACTCGGTCGGCGAGGAGTCGCGCCTGCCGCTGCCGGAATCCATCGACGCCATCGAGGCAAGGTATCTGGTGAACCTCCAGTGGGGTGATTTCGACGGCGCGCGCACGCGGGTGGCGGTCCTGGAGGTGGACAACACCAGTTCGGCGACCAGCTTTCAGGCGGTCGGGGCGGACGGGGAAAGCGTGACCTGGGAGACGCAGCACGCCAACATGGTGCCGGTGAACGGCATCGAGGCCATCGTCACGGACGTCATGAACCGGTCGGGGCGCTTCCGGCTGGTCGAGCGCCAGGCGCTGTCCTCCATCCTCAGCGAACAGGATCTTGTCACGGCCGAACGCATCTCCGCGCCGTCGGGCGCGGCCACCGGCAACGTGCTCGGCGCGCGATTCCTCGTGCAGGCCGTCGTGACGGACTACGAGGCCAACGTGTCGCGCCGTTCGGCCGGTGGCCTCGGTGGCGCGCTGACCAACAGGCTGCCGGCGGTGATCGGCGCCGTGGGCGTCAGATCGGGCTTGGGACGGGTCGGCATGAACTTCCGGCTCATCGACGCGGAAACCAGCGAAATCGTCTACACGAAGCAGATCGAGTCGATCATCCGCGAGCGGGGGCTGATGTTCGGCGGGCTCGCGTTCGGCGGGAGCGGCGCCCTGGGGGGCTTTTTCTCGAATTACGCCAGGACCCCCATCGGGCAAGCGGTCATCGCCGGCGTGAACAAGGGTATCTACGAGTTGGTCAAGAATATCGGGGCCGAGGCCGCGTCGGGCAGCGTCGTCAGGGCCGACGGGAACCAGTTGTACGTCAATCTCGGGCAGGGCGTTGTCGCGGCCGGGGACGAACTTCGCATCATATCGAAGGGCGAAGACCTCATCGATCCGGAAACGGGGATCAGCCTGGGTTCGCTGGATACGGAAATCGGCAGCGCCCGCGTGGTCAACGTGCAGGAGCAATTCAGCATCGCGGAGCTGGTGTCCTCGACGGGTAGCCCGAGCCGCGGCGATCTGGTCGTCTCCACGGCCCCCCCGCCGGGCATCGAGTTCGCCGAGGGTTGGAGCCCGCCGTAGCGCGAGGATAAACGAGAGGCACCGCCGCGAAAACTCTCCTGGAGACTGGCGAGAAACGTTGACCGGCTGTATGAGTGGTCCCAAAAGCGCCAGCTACAGAGTCTCTCGCAGCGCGTTTAGGTCGGAGCGAGAGAGTCGGCGTCAGGCCGCCGAGGAGCGGCGTCGGGCGGCCGAGGAGGAAGCGCGCAAGAGGGTGGAGCAGAGGCGCCGCCTCCGGGCGCTAGGCGACGAGTTGAAGGAGATCGCAGCTCAATGGCGGCAGGCTCGCGAAGAGCACGGCGACACGGTTCCCGCGTGGCGCCAGGAGCCGGAGTTTGATTGTCTCATCCAAGCCGCCGCCGATCAGCGCGTGGCGAGCGGCGAACTGGCAGGGATCGTCGATTCCATCGCCCGGAAAGTAGCGCAAGCGCGCCGCGAATTCGCGCTCCAGTCCGCCTTGTTGAAACTCCATGGATCGCTCTCAGCCGCCGGTGCGGCGCAGCCGGCGCAACGGGCACAGGAAGAGGAAAAGGCGCTGAATCGCCATGCCGAGCAGGTCTCGGACCTTCTCGACGCCTTGACCTCGCAAGTGTCGAACGAGGAACGGCAAGCGTTGGCGAACCGCGGCGCAGAGACCATTGGCGCTCTTCCCGGTCGCCGCAACGCACTGCTTCTGCAACTACGTCAGGACGTTCAGCGCGCCAATACCGCGGCGAAGGAGCGGCTGAGCATGATTCGGCAGGCCAAGCGGTGGCGGGAGGAGTTTGCAGGGCTCGATGGGCCGCAGGTCGAGGAACTCGACCGGTCGCTGCGCCGCGTCGTCGACGGCGAGGCCGCGCTAGCACCCAACATGGCGCAAAGGGTAAAGGGCGTCGTCCTCAACGCGAGCGAGGCGCTGAAACGGGAGTACGCATCGAGAGTCATCGTGGAAGAGTTGCAGCAGCTAGGCTACGAGGTCGAGATGGGCTTCGAGACCGCCTCGGGCGACGCAGCGGCAACGCTGCTGCGCAATCCCGCGATGCCGGACGACTACCATGTCGAGCTGCGCGGCGAATCCGGACAGTCCAGACTGCATGCCAGGATCGTCCGGGAAGCCGACGGCGCAGAGGCCTCGCAAAGCGCCGAGCGCAAAAGGACAGACAGCCAAACCGAGCAAGCTTGGTGCGGGGACTTCGCTGCCGCCTTGGCCGCCGCCGAGCGGCGAGGCGTTCATGCCCGACTCACCTCGCGAATCCAAGCCGGCCAGCGGCCCGTGGAGACCATTGCGCCGCTACGTGATGGCGGTGGAACCCGTGCCGGTGGTGTCGGCGAACCACGATTCGTCCATGCCGGTTATGCCCGTGCCCAGCGGCAGGAACGGCCTGGGCGCGTGGGCGCACCGGTACCGCGAGCCTAACTATATCAACACATAACTAGAGTATTCCCAACAAATCCTGAATATAAATCTCCCGCTATCTCAATTACAATTACAAACTGGTGCACCGGAAGACAACCATAGGCTCATGAACAAAAGAGTTCGTGTGAATGTTCGATTACAGGTTGTCGTTGCGACGCTATTGCTGTGGTGCTGCGCCGTAGCGCACGCCGAGCGGTACACGATTCCGCTGTTCGTGGCGCCCGACATGGGCGGGGACCCGCAGGGCGTGCTGCGCGTGGTCAACGACGCGGATGCGGCCGCGGCGGTGTCGATTCACGCCATCGACGATGCCGGGGTTCGCACCGGCCCCGCCACGCTGACCTTGGACGCCTCGGCGGCGGTGCAACTCAGCGCCACGGGGCTCGGGCGTCTCGCGGGCGACGTCCGCCTGGTGCTCGATTCCGACCTGCCCGTCGTGCCCTCGGCCTATGTGCGCGCCGCCGACGGCACGCTGGGCGCGATGCACGACACGGTCCGTGCCGCCTCATCGGGGACATCGGGCCCGTACCGCTACGAGGTGCCGGTATTCAATCCCTCCACCGAGGTGACCCAGGTCAGCCGGCTGCGCCTGATCAACCCGGGCGATGCCGCGGCCGCGGTCGCGAACGGCGCCCGCGACGACGGCGGCGCCGAGGCGACTGGAGGCGAAGTGACGCTGACGCTGGCGGCGGGCTGTGCGAAGACGCTGACGGCGCGACAGCTTGAGACCGGCGATGCGGATATCACGGGCCGACTGGGCGCAGGCACCGGCAAGTGGCGGCTGACGGTCTCGTCGGATCGGCCGCTTCAGGTAGTGAATATCGTCGCCACTTTCCCTCAGAATAGGCACGAGGGCAAGTACTCGAGCAACATCATCAGCCATTAGGCGGGCGGATAACATATTGAATTGAAAAGGAAAGATTGAAGGAGAAAGAAATATGACGGGAACGAGAGCATTTATCGCGTTGG
>JAPOPO010000551.1 GCA_026712885.1 Rhodospirillales bacterium
CCGCAGCCGGGGCATGCGAGGTTGCAGCGGAACAGCGGCTCCAGCATGAGCACGAGCGGATAGCGCTTCTCGCCCGAGAGCTTCTTGCCGACGATATAGGCGCCGACGCGGATTTTCTGGATCAGCGGGACGGACATCGGATCCTACTCGGCAGGCGCCGCACCGGCGGCAGGCTCTTGCGCCTTGCCGTTGCCGCTCGCCTCGACCAGTTCGGCCGGCAGCTTGAAGCGCACCCGCTCCTTGATGCCGTCCTGGATCTGCAGCTCGACCGCGTTGATCTCCCGTAGCCGGGCGACCAGGTCCTGCACCAGCTCTTCCGGCGCCGATGCGCCGGCGGTCACGCCCACGCGGCGCACGCCGTCGAACCATGTCGGATCGAGGTCGCGGGCGTCGTCGATCAGGTGCGTCGGCACGCCCATCTCCTCGCCGATCTCGCGCAGGCGGTTGGAGTTGGAGCTGTTGCGCGCACCCACGACCAGGATTAGCTCGACATCCTCCGCCAGCTTGCGCACCGAGGCCTGGCGGTTCTGGGTCGCGTAGCAGATGTCCTTCACGTCGGGGCCGGAGATGCTCGGGAAGCGCGAAGTCAGCGCCTCGATCACGTCGCGGGTGTCGTCGACGCTGAGCGTGGTCTGGGTGACGTAGGCTACCTTGTCGGGATTGGCCACTTCCAGCTTCGCGACGTCGGCCGGCGTCGCGACGATATGCACCCCGTTCTTAACGCGGCCGCTGGTGCCCTCGACCTCGGGATGCCCGTCGTGGCCGATCAGAATGATCTCGCGGCCCTCGCGCTCGTAGCGCCTGGCCTCGATGTGCACCTTGGCGACCAGCGGGCAAGTGGCGTCGATCACTGGCAGGTTCCGGCGCCCAGCCTCGCTCTCCACCTTCTCAGAGACGCCGTGGGCGCTGAAGATGGTGACGGCGCCTTCGGGCACCTCGTCGATCTCCTCGACGAAGACCGCGCCCTTCTTGCGCAGGTCGTCCACCACCCGCTTGTTGTGCACGATCTCGTGGCGGACGTAGACCGGCGGGCCGAAAACTTCGAGCGCGCGCTCGACGATCTCGATCGCCCGCTCCACGCCCGCGCAGAAGCCCCGGGGCTCCGCCAGGATGACCTGCATGCTGCCGTTGTCGCCCACGTTTGGCCCTCGCTCAATCCTGGGGGTGCTCGGGGCGGGATCGTCGACTCCGCGCCCGGAGCCACCGCTGCACCCTATCGCAGACCCGCGATTCCGACAACACGCGAGAGCCTCCGCCCGGTTTCGCCACTGGCCTCTCGAAAAGGCGGGCTACCGGCCCGGCATTGTTGGAAAGAAACCACATCCTTGAGGCGGGACGAGCCGGGATTATGGGGGATGCCCGTCTGCAGGCTGCCGCCCCATTTGCCGGCGGCGATGGCGGGAGGGGCGGTCATGACGCGAACTCTCCCTCCGCCTCCCGGCGGATGGCTGCGACGGTTTCCGCCGAGATGCAGCCCCTGTGTCCGCCCCTGCGGGCGCGCATCCGCTTCCGGTGACACGTAAGTGACGAGGCTACGCACCCTTCCTCTTGCATCGCCACGGGACCATTCGTCCTCTGCGCGAGACGTGCTGTATCGTCGGGTGAGTGTTCGGAAACCATAGGAGGGCCAAGGGATGGCTCACGTCGCTGTCTGCGTGACCACCCCGAGCCGGTCCGAGGCCGAGGCCATCGGCCGTGCCCTGGTGGAAGCGCGCCTCGCGGCCTCGGTCAACGTCGTGCCGGCCCTGTCATCTTTCTACTGGTGGGAGGGCGCACTCCGCGAAGGCGACGAAGCGATGCTATGGGCGAAGACCCGCGCCGATCTCGTCGAGCCGCTCACGGCCAAGGTCGAGGCGCTGCACAGCTACGACTGCCCCTGCGTGATCGCGCTCCCCATCACGGGCGGCAATCCCGACTACCTCGCCTGGATCGACGGTGAGACCGCGGAGAACGCTTCCGGCTAGCACCGAAATTCGAAAGCCCGACCGTGCACGGTCGGGCCGCTGCGTAGCGTTTCCAACCGAGTCTCTCCCATGCGTCGTCATGCCCGGACTCCTTCCGCGCAGCCATGGCGGCTACGTACGGCTGAGGGGTGTGGATGGCTGGAGCTGTCTCGGCCAAACTTGGTTAGCGATGCCAGCCACTTGACACGAAGCTCCGCGAACTCAGCGCTAGCCTTTATCAACGGCTATTGGATAAGGTGTACAGCTCCGTGTCGTCGCATCTATCTATCTTTTTCTGCTTTAGTAGTCCGCCAAGTAGCGAATAAGTTAGAAAGTTTTTCTGCCTTCCTTTGAAATCATACTTTAAGCAAAGCTCCCTGGCTATTTGGGAATTCTTGAGTCCTTTTTTATGGCTATCTAGGAGCTCCATGATGCAGTGTTCGAGTTCTGCTCGTGCTGCCTTAGCTCGCTCAACTAACTCGCTCATGGTTGTTTCCCTTCTTGTCATTACGGATGACAGCAAAATCAGGAGTGACTTTGCTCGGAGCACTTCCTGGTGAAGGGGACACAAATCGTGGGGCGCCCCTCACCACTGCCGATCGATGCCGATGGCGTCAAAAACCTCGTCGACCGAGACCAGCGCGCAGTTCTCCAGCCGTGCCTGGGCCGCGAGCAGGCGGTCCCACGGGTCGCGGTGATCCCACTCGAGCTGGGCCGCATACTCGGCATGGTCGAGCGTGATGGGAAGATCCTCGACATCGTTGCGCCTGAGCGCCGCCCGCAACTCCTGCGGCGGCAGGGCGATGCGGCTGCGCTGCGCCTTCCATTCGAGCTCGTATATCGAAACCGCGCTGACCAGCACGGCGTTCTCTCGATCCAGGATCAGCTTCCTGGCGGACGCGGACAGTCGCGGACTGCCCGCGACCCACCAGTAGAGGGCATGACTATCGAGAAGCAGCCTCACGATGCCTTGGGCGGGCCGCGCCAGATGCCGAGTGTATCGCCGTAGCTGCCAGCGTCGATCATGGCCTGCTCCTGATCCTCGCGGCCGAACAGGTCGTCGGGCAGGTTGAGGTGCTTGAGCGGCGCGGCCTCGCGCTGCGCGGCCTCGGTCGGCGGCACGATGCGCGCCTGCGGTTCGCTCCCTTTGGTGATCATGATCTCCTCACCCTCCTTGGCGCGCGCCAGGAGGCTCGAAAAGCTGGCACGGGCTTCGGCAACCTTGAAGACCTTTGTCGGCATGACCCTGTTCCCCGATTTACGCCAGCGGCGAACACCATGCACGCCCCTTCCAAAGATATGTACAACCTAGTTGATCATATTGCAACGAGAAGCCCCACGAACACCCGCCGGTGCCGGCAGTTTGACGCAGCCGGCAGGGTGCCCATGATGGCGGGGCGGAAAGGGCGGGGGCGGCATGATTTACGACGAGCCGATCTTCAGGACGCTGGGCGATACCGCGATCAACGTCGAGTTCGGTGACGAATCGAGCATCCCCATCAACTTCCGCATCCTGGCGCTCGACTTCGCGCTGCGCGAGCACCCGCCCAAGGGGCTGGCCGAGACCAACCCGCAGGTGCGCACCCTCGGCCTCGTCTTCAACCCGCTCGCCACCACGCGCGCACGCATCGTCGACCACGTGAAGGCGTTGATCGCTGCCCAGGGCACGGTGGAGACCCTGCCGAGCCGCCGCGTGATCATCCCGGCACTCTACGACGATCCCTGGTCCAGGGAATGCGCCGAGGCCTTCGGGGTGCGCAACAACATCGAGTACATCGCCGAGTTCAACGACATGACGGTGGCGCAAGTGATCGAGACCCACACCGGCTGCGATTACTGGGTCACCGGCGTGGGCTTCGTCCCCGGCGCCTTCATGTCCTACGCCATGGACCCGGGGAAGCGCTTCGGCGCGCCGCTTTACCGCACGCCCCGCACCTGGACCCACGCCCGGCTGCTCAACTTCGGCGGCCTCACCTCCACCATCTATCCGATCCGGATACCGGGCGGCGGGCAGCTCTTCGGCCGCACCCCCATCGAAATCTTCGATCTGAGGGAGATAAGCCCGGCCTTCGCCGACGGCCCGGTGCTCGCCTGCGCCGGCGATCGGCACCGCTACGAGTCGATCGGCCGCGAGGAATACGACGCGATCCGCGCCGACGTGGAGGCCGGCACCTACGCGTACCGGGTCGAGGACGGCACCTTCGACTGCGCGGGCTACGTGGCCTGGCTCGCCGAAATCGGTGAGCCGGCGGAGAGGCTCGACCCCGAGAGCCTGTGGAAGCCGGTCTGATGCTGAAGGTCATCGACGGCGGCCTGCGCACTACGGTCCAGGACATGGGGCGGCGCGGCGGACAGGCTTTGGGTATTCCACCCTCCGGCGCGCAGGACGGCTTCGCGCTCCGGATCGCCAATCTGCTCGTCGGCAACCCACCCGGCGGGCCGCTGGTGGTGCGCGACGACCCCGGCGCGGCCGGGCTGGAGCTGACCCTCGGCCGGCTGAAGCTCAAGGCACTACAGGACCACGTGCTTGCGCTCACCGGCGCGGATACCGGCGCGACCGTGGACGGCGAAGCGGTACCCTGCTGGACGAGCTTCGTGCTGCGCGAGGGCCAGACCCTCGCCTGCGGCCTCGCCCAGAGCGGAGCCCGCGCCTATCTCGCGGTTCACGGCGGCATCGACGTGCCGCTCTACCGGGGCAGCCGCGCCACGCATGTCAGCGGCGGCTTCGGCGGGCTGGAGGGGCGCCCGCTCGCGAAGGACGACCGCCTGCCGGTGGGCGCGGCGACGGCAGCGGTGGCGGACCTCGCCGGGCGCCGGTTGCGGCCAGACCTGGTGCCAAGCTACGCGCCGCCCATGCAGGTGCGAACGGTCGCCGGGCCCGAGGAGCACCACTTCACCGCCGACAGCGTCGAGGCCTTCTACGCCACGGCGTGGAAGCTCAACCCCAAGGCGGACCGCACGGGGATGCGCCTCATCGGCCCAGAACTCTCCTTCCGGCCGGGGCGCCCGCACTACCTGATCGAGGACGCGGGCAAGGACCCCTCCAACATCGTGATCGACCCCGGCGCGCCAGTCGGCACCGTGCAGGTGCCCTCGGGGGTCGAGCCGATCGTGCTCTGCGTCGATTCGCCCAGCATCGGCGGCTACGCGCGGATCGCCGTCGTGATCACCACCGACATGGCACGGGTGGGCCAGGTCCGCCCCTTCGAGGAGACCCGCTTTGTCCGCATCTCCCACGAGGACGCGGTGGCGGCGCTCGCCGCGCAGGAAGCCACGATCGCGGACCCGGACATCATCATCTGACGAACAGAAACGCAGGGGGGCATGACATGCAGCGTGCGATGGACATCAACAGCGACGTCGGCGAGAGCTTCGGCAACTACTCCTTCGGTGCCGACGCCGACATCATTCCGCACCTTTCTTCGGTCAACGTGGCCTGTGGCTTCCACGCAGGCGACCCGGTGCACATGGAGCGCACGGTGACGCTGGCCAAGGAGAACGACGTCGCCGTCGGCGTCCACTGGGGCCTGCCGGACGTCAACGGCTTCGGTCGGCGCGAGATGAAGATTTCGACGGATGAGGCGCGCTGCCTGACGCTTTACCAGATCGGCGCGCTGCGTCAGATCGCGTCGTCGGTAGGCGCCACCATCGACCACCTGGTCCCCCACGGCGCGCTCTACCCGATGCTGGCGCGGGACGAGAAGATCGGCGGCGCCATGGTCGATGCGATCAACAGCGTGGGCGAGCCTTGGGTGCTCTACTGGCCGACCCCGCTGGAGCGGCACCGCTTCTACGAGATCGCCGGGCGCGAAGGCATCCCCATCGTTCACGAAATCTGCATCGACCTGGACTATCGCGCCGACGGCTCGCTGATCGTGGAGCGGGTGAAGCAGGCCAGAGACCCCGCTTACATCGCCGACCGGGTCCAGCGCTTCGTCGAGGAAGGCAAGCTGGGCACCGTGGACGACACCGACCTGGAGTTCGAGGCGCAGGCGATCCTGCTCCACGGCGACGGTCCCAACGCGACCGAGGTGGTCAGTGCGGTGCGGACCACGCTCGAGCGCATGCAGGTCGCGGTACAGCCCGCCAGCACGCTGGTGCACTGAGCGAGCTACCCAAATTTGAGAAAGAAAAACCCCGGCGCACGCAGTCCTGGGCGCCGGGGTCTGGACTTGCTTCAGAGAGCCTGAAGCGGAGTTCGCTCCCTACTCCGCCGCCATCTTCTGTGGCTGGGGGACTCCGTCGATGGGGCAGCCCGTGACGCCGATGGAGTCGCGGGTGATGGACTCGACCATCTGCTGCGCCCGCCGCGGGTCCTCGACCCAGGTGCGGTAGAAGTCGAACGGGCACTCGGCCACGCCCTTGTCGCCGTCGCCCGAGGCATAGACGCCCGTGTAACCCCGGTGCATCAGCTTGAAGAGGTGGTTCTGCGCCTGATCGTTGGCACGGGAATCGCGGATTTGCGAGACCGAGAGCTGCGCGTACTGGATGCCGTACTCCTCCTCGCCGCACTCGCCCAGGGTGCGGCCGTCGAAGCCGATGATCCCCGAGTGGCCGAA
>JAPOPO010000418.1 GCA_026712885.1 Rhodospirillales bacterium
CTCCAGCCTGCCGTCCTTCAGGGTGCCGAGCGCGACGGTGCAGGCGCCGCAGTCGCCCTCGGCGCAGCCCTCCTTGGTGCCGCAGGCGTGGCGGCGCAGCCGAAGGTAGTCGAGGAGGGTCTCGTTCGCGCTCACGTCGCTCAGCGCGACGACCTCGCCGCGGTGGAGAAACCGGACCGACGAGCGGGTCATGCGTCAGCTGCCGCGATAGGTGGAGTAACCATACGCGGAAAGTAGCAGCGGGACGTGGTAGTGGCCTTGCGGATCCGCGACACCAAAGCGCACCGGCACGACATCGAGGAAGGGCGGTTCGGGAAGCGGCCCGCTTGCGCGCCGTCGATAGTCACCCGCCAAGAAGCGCAGCTCGTAGGTGCCGGCAGCAAGCGCCTCACCTTCCAGCAGAGCGCCCTCCACCCGGCCGTCGTCGTTCGTCACGACCGTCTTGAGCCGTTCCGCCGCCCCGCCGTCCAGGCGCCAGAGCTCCAGCTTCAATCCCCGCGCCGGCGTGCCCAACGTCAAGTCAAGCACGTGTGTCGTTAACCGTCCGATCGGTCTTCACTCCTCAGCTGCCGAATTCCGCTTTCTCTGTAATTCAAGACAACCGGCGATTGTCTACGAATTTGTCACATCGCAAAAGAACAGCATTTCGTGAATGAAATGTTAGGCGGCCTCAATTCGCGAAGCATCGGCGTGGCCAAGACGTGACGAGGGCGTCGGGCCAGGCTCAAGTCGAGATCATCTTTTTCTCGATGCCGACGCCGGCCTCGACCGCGCGCTGGTACTCGAGCGGTACGGTCGCCGAATCCTGGATCGCGATCCCGGTGGAATCGAAGAGCGTGATCTCGGCCTCGTCCCGCCGGCCCTCCAGCCGGCCGCAGATGACCGCGCCGATCTCGCCGGCCACGTCGTCGGCCGCAATCACGCCCTCAGTGATCGGCACGTTGATCTCGCCATCGGGCACGCACTGCCTGATATCGTCCACGAAGATGCGCGCGCGCCCCGCAATCGCGCTTTCCAGCTCCTGATTGCCGGCAAGGTCGGAACCCAGGGCCGCAATGTGGGTGCCGTCGGCGATCCATTCGTCGCGAACCACGGGATCGGCGCCGGTGGTGGTGGTCACCACCGCATCGGCGCCCCGCACCACCCCTTCGAGATCAGTCGACGGCACCAGGTCGAGGCCCGGATGGCGCGGCGCCTCGCTCGCCATGAAGGCATCGAGGGTCGCCTGGGTGCGGCTCCAGACCCGGACCTCCGACCACGCGCGTTCTGCCGCGCAGGTCCGGAGCGAGCCGATGCCCACGTCGCCCGCGCCCACCAGCGCCAGCACCGACGCATCCTTGCGCGCGAGCCAGCGGATCGAGACCGCCGCCGACGCCCCGGTCCGCATCATGGTGTGATAGCTGCCGTCCACGATGGCGAGCGGAAAGCCGGTCTCGGGCTCGGTATAGACCAGGATCGAGAACACCGTCGGCAGGTCGAACTTCGCCCGGTTGTGTTCCCGGATCGAGACCCACTTGCAGGCGGCGGCTTCCGTCACCCCGGCGCCCGCCGGCTCCTCGATATAGGAGGGCATGACCTCCCACTCGCCCGGATACTTGTCGAGCACGATATGGCCCTTGGGCTCCAGGTAGCAGCGCCCCTCGGCGTGGCGGCGGAACGCGGTCTCGACGCAATCGACGTATTCGCCGGGCTCCAGCAGGCCCATCATGTCGGTGCGACTGAGGATCAGGGTCTTGCGGTTGCGCCA